>NZ_JBHSZV010000026.1:0-33882 GCF_042663045.1 Halobacillus seohaensis
CAAAAAATAACTGTAATATTTTTCTATAAATAGGATACTTTTACTTACGTGCAAGGCTAGTGGGGGTGACCCCCGGTGCTTTAAAGCTCTAAAGTATGTTTGGAAGTAATTAAACATTTCTAAAGACAGAGAGTCCACGTTGGCTCTCTGTCTTTTTCTAATAATATATTCGTGAAGTGTTTCAGGTTTCTTAGGGTATTATATATTCCTCTTATTTCCTTTTCTGAGCTTTTCACAACTGCTTGTCTGGATGGATGTAAGGTTATATATTCTGCTAAAATTATAATAATATTATGGTGTGCTTGCTCTAATTCCTTTAAAGGGATTAGGGCTATTTTAATTAAATTTAAGGGGGGGAGATAACGTAAAGCTGAAGGTAGGAAGCAGAATCCGTTGCAGCTGAGGAAGAAAGAGCTGAAATGAAGAAAGATCAATCAGCAAAGCGAGTTAACATTGGCGGTCTTAAACGAATGAAGGAATCTAGTTTTTGAAAATGAAATGTATGTTACAATCATGTAACAAAACTGTTAAGGAATAGGAGGAATTTTATGTATCGAAAAGCAACCGTCTTATCTATCATTCTAGTAATGGTAGCATCTACTATTCCGCTCCAAGGAATTTTTGCATCAGAAAGTGAAAATAAAGTTTCATGGAACCAGGTGATAGATAATATTGATCCTTCTAATCAAAATCAAATAAATAAATCCTTTTACTTGGATAATAAATATCAAGAGTTATATCAGCAGTATAATAAGAATCAAAGATCTGTGTTAGATCAGAAACGTGAATTTGACCGTAAAACATACATAAAACAAGAAGGATATAAAGCACAGAACAAGTCATCCATTAACTTAGAGAAAGTCCATAATCGACAAATTCTAATCAAGGTTAAATCAGGTGCAGATTTCCTCTCAAGTGATTACGGAGTAGAAAAGCTAGAAGTATCTGAAAGGTTAACCAATCAAAACTACGCTCTTGTACGGGTTCCGAACGATGTTGATTTTGATCAAAAATTGAGAGAGTTTCGTCAACTGTCTTCTCTAGAAACTGCTGACCCAGATTACTTCAGTGAGACATCATATATACCTTCAGATGACTTGTATGACGAGCAGTGGCAATTCAACAATCTAAATATGGAAAAAGCTTGGGACGTAACCCGTGGCTCTCCAGATACAGTTGTAGCTGTTCTTGATTCTGGAGTAAATAGCAATCACTCAGATCTCGCGGGCAGAGTCCTTCCGGGTTATGACTTTGTGAATAATGACAATGATGCGTCTGATGATAATGGTCATGGCACGCACATTGCTGGTTTAATTGCTGCCAACTCAGACGACTCTGGTATTTCAGGGATTGATCATTACACGAAGGTTCTTCCTGTCAAAGTTATGGGACAGGATGGGAGAGGGAGCATGGAAAATATAATTGACGGGATCTTATATGCGATTGATCAAGGGGTTGATGTCATCAACATGAGTTATGGTACCTATCAGAAAAGCCAAGCTATAGAGGATGCTCTGTGGCAAGCATATGATCAAGGTATCACACTAGTGGCAGCGGCAGGAAATGAAGGAACGGATAAATGGTCTTACCCTGCTTCATATACACCGGTTATTAGTGTCGCGGCCACAGGACCAAGTGATTATATTACGGACTTTTCAAACTATGGGTCTTGGATCGATATTACGGCCCCTGGTACAAATTTAATAAGTACAGATTATCAAGGTGGTTATCGGAGTGGTGATGGTACTTCATATTCAGCACCTTTGATTAGCGGAATAGCTTCACTAATAAAAAGTAAACATCCTGAATGGCAACCTTCTCAAGTTGAATGGATGCTTCAACAAAGTGCCAAAACATGGAATGGTTCCGAGTGGCATTCTTATGGTGGATATGGAACTGTTGATGGTTATGAAGCATTGAATACCTCTCTTCCGAACTTAAGTGGTGATGTCTCAGGTGTTAGGGGAAATGCCGAACTTATTGAACCAGGATCTAATAAAAGTGAAAGCATTGATATGCCCATGGATGATGATTGGTTTCAATTTGAAATCAATGAAACATCAGACGTTTCAATCAATTTAACCCATGTACCTAATCATCAAGATTTAGTTGCTGTACTTCATAAATATGATGGGGATATACCTCTAAAATATGAAGTGATTGACAGCGGTTTGCAGGGGGAGAATGAACAATTAACCTTTGAAGCAAGTCCTGGTGAATATTACATTCAAGTGTTTGACTATTATAATCATTGGTCGAAAACAAAATACAACTTAAATTGGTCAGTTGAGGAATCGAGTGTAGATGAAGATTCAAATATTGTGGAGGAAGTTGAACCTAATGATTCTATGGGCCTTGCTGATTACTTGCCATTTGGCTCTTTAGGGGGCGGATATTTTCAAGATTATGAAGATCTTGACTATTTTGAAGTTGACCTGCCTTATGATGGAGATATAGAGATAACAACTGCAAGAAATAGTTTTGCATCTTACAATGAACCAATTGCTATATTACAAGAATCGAATGGAGACTATTTAGATGAACCTACATTAGATGTTTATGACGACGGTACCTTGAAATATATTTTTGAAACCTATGAAAACGTAACGGCGGGGAAACATTATGTGATTTTGTTGAACGCTGAAAGCTATTCTGATAATCAAAATCCATATATTTTTGATATAAAATATACAGGAGATATTTCAGGCGAGGTGGGTGTTCCGGAAATAACACCTTCTAGTGGTTCCTACCATCAACAGGTTGATTTGGAAATGAGTCAAGAAGATGCTGATTCTATTAATTATACTTTAGATGGATCTACGCCAAGTGTGGATGTGGGGCAGTCGTACGAAGAATCTATTACGCTTACAGAAGATACGACAGTCCAAGCTGTAGCTATACAAGAAGGTGTAGCTAGTGCTGTAGTTACCAATGAGTATAAAATTGACTGGGAAGAGCTGAAACAACCTGAAGCAAATTATTCTTCAGGACATTACGAAGATCCAATTGAGGTTCAATTAAGTACTAACCATGATGATGCTAAAATTATGTACACTACAGATGGAACAGACCCAGGATTAAATCATGGATCATTATATGATGGACCAATTGGAATAGAAGAAGACACCACTCTAAAAGCAATGGTGTTCAAAGATCGTGTTACGAGTGAAATAGCTACATTTGATTATCAGGTGGGATCAGAAACCACCTCTTCTTTTCCTGATGTTAATGGGCATTGGGCTGAAGAAGAAATTAGTTATCTTGTGCAAGAAAAGTTAGTAAAAGGCTACCCAAGTGGTTTGTTTGGTGTTAATGATGATATCAACCGAGCCTCTGCTGCTGTAATGATTGTGAGAGAGTTGGAACTGCCACCGGAGAATGGAAACTTTACCGACGTATCTACTAATCATTGGGCCTCTGAAGAAATTGGTGCTGCTGCAAAGGCTGGTATTATTACAGGATATCAAGGAGAATATAAACCTTTTGATCCACTCAGCCGAGAAGAAATGGCAGCTATTCTTACTCGTGCTTACAACTTAGGGGGAACGGGATCGATTAATTTCTCAGATGTAAGGGCAGATTCATGGTCTAATGGATATATTGAAGCGTTGGTAGCTAATGGGATTACAAATGGTTTTCCAGACGGTACGTTCAAGCCAAATGATAATATAACTAGAGCTAGTTTTGCGGTAATGGTGGCTCGTGTTTTAAATGATTCTTTTAAAACGAATTGATAAGATATGAACTCAGATGAGGACCGGCTCCGAATTGTACAAGATACGCAAACTAAGGCGTCTCGAAAGAACAGTTTCGAAAGGACTTAGAAATGAATGACGAAAAATCACTACATAACAGATGTAGTGATTTTTTTAATGGAATTTATCCTGTAATTGCGATGTAGCTCTGTTCTCATCGGTGATTATTATCTTCTGTAAATACTACGATAGCACCATCATCGTGAACTGCATGTAATACTGTTTGAACAAGAGTGTGAGAAAAATTTTCGTTCTTTTGATCACCCCGCCAATAATACTATGTAAAATAAAATTTCTCTTGCACTAACTTGCTGCTTTAGATGAACAAGACCAAGAAGAAGCCTTTATTAAAGCATTACACCCGTTACTTCAAAACTCATTGTTCACTTTTTTGATTTCTGTTATCTATTTTTCTAACAATCATAATTGCTTCAAATAAAGCAATCATTGCAATAATAACTCTTGCTTCTTGACTAAGTGGTTGATATTCAAACATATGTGCAAATAAAACAATTGCCAATGCAAAATATAATAAAGCTTTTATTAAAGAATAAATTATCTCTGATGGTCCCATCATCTAACCCCCCTGTTAATTTCACTAACCTGTTTCTATAGTTGAACAAAAGTGTGTTCCCTCTTCAAGGAAAGCTACTCGTCACTTTAAGTGCAATCTTTCACAATCTGAGAAGAAAGTATTAACTGTTCAAATTTTAACAATCAGACATGTCTTACTTAAAATCTAGGTTTACTAAAAAATGCTGCAAGAAAAATGAATAATAAAGAAAGTGAAATTCCAGTAGGCCCTTTATCAAAATAAGCAAATCAAGGAATAGTCACAGTTGCAAGAATAAACATCAATTTCATCATTGTCTATCCCCTCATCGTTGAGAACAGAAAAAGGAGACTGTTTAATCATTTAGTATTCAGCTGCTTTAGTACAAGAGGTGACTTTTGCTTGTTCAGCAATCGTCCCCGTTGATTCAATAATATTAAGAAGAAAAGTAGCTAGTTTAGTTAGAAATAACAATTTCGGAGGCTTCTAACCCCTCCCTGCTACTAGCGCTTCTGTTGATGTCGCTCTCTTCAGCCAGGACGACTTTAATACTATTGGGGGTGTTTATTTTTTCAACATCAAATTCAGCCAAATCATCAACATTTAATTTTTTGCCATCTTCTGTTTTGATTATCGTATTTTCAGTGACTTCCACCTTGCACATATAGCCTATATCTGTACCATCAGTATCATTTCTTGTAGCTACCGAAGAACAATCAATACGTAGTGTGTTTGATGCTTCAACAGAATGAAAATAACCTTCGAAGGATTGAACAGGTCCGGAGTTGTTGCATCCCGTGATCAAGAAAAGCGTCGACACAAGAAGTAATAGATATTTCACCATAAATACCTCCCAGTCTTAATCAATATTACTGCCCCTATAGTTGAACGAGGGTGAGATTCCTTGTTCAAGGAAAGGACCTGTTAGCTGAATTGTGAAGTATAAATAACTACAAAAATAACAAATGCAGATGCACCAATATTTATATATCCCCAGAATGATTTTCGGTCTTTTTTTAGTTCAATTAAACCTATGACCAACGTTAGGATACCCACTAAAAATAAAGAATAAGGCAATAAATCGAATTTTTGAGTTATTAAACTATAGCTACCTAATATGACCACAGATATGGCTAAGATAATTCTTAATACTTTCAGCAAATTTATTTCCCACTAGGTTATCAATCTTCAACCTTCCTGCTTTGTTTGTTGAATAATTCTCCATTTAAAGTTTATATTCCGAGCGTATCATAGGTCGATTATATTTTGGGAAAAACTATATTAATACAAAAATTTATTCATCTATTTATTAAGAGTGGTTTGGGAATAATGGCATGATCAATGTTTCTCCTAGCAGACTCAATATTTGCCTCCGTTATGATTGTGATGATAACGGTAGTAGGGATCATTGTATTTTATGTTAATCTCACATACAGCGTAGAGGGAAAACAGAAAACCTACCAAAAGCCTCTACTGCAAAGAACGACACACTTGGGGTCAGGTCTATCAGACTCAAGTAACGATCTACTACCGATACCGAAGAAGGCCCTGACCCCACTTCTCGTCCAGAACGCAATTTCAAGCTGACGCTCCCTACTCCACACATGATCAACAAGAGATAGATCCTAGTTCCAGATAACTCAATTTTGCTTCTAGTTTTCATATCTACCAAAAATAAAAAAACGATTCCCCCTCACAATTTCCGACAAAAAATAAACCCTCTAAGTGATACTATAAGATTAAAAGAAAAAACGGTTTTCCAACAAGTAAAAGATTCTCCCTATTAGAAAAAACAAAAAATAATAAACTGATCATCCATTTACCTCATATAAATGGAAAAAAATACTTGGTTTTTTATTATTCCTGCAATGTTATTGTTCATCATAGTGTGTTTCATATCTGGTATACTCATATTTAATAAACAAGTATTCTATATATTGGTATTATGAAGGTCCTGTGATATTGTTGTAATCATAAAGTCTTATATAATTACCAATAACATTTAGTTCTTTGATAATGCCTTAATGCATCTTAGAATATTGCAGACTACTAAGAGAAGGTGAAAAAATTGATCGGTGATCGAATTAAGGAGTCGCGTAAAACACAAAAGTTGTCTATGGGGGATTTAGCAGAGAAAACAGGATTTGCTAAATCTTATATTAGTTCCATCGAAAGAGCCGTTCAGTCCAATCCAACAATCCAATTTGTGGAAAAAATAGCCTTGGGTTTAAATGTTTCCGTGGATTACCTCATTCATGGGAATGAAAAAGTCCAAAGTAGGGGAATAGATGAAGAATGGGTGGAACTTGTTCTCGAATCTATGGATTACGGGTTATCCAAGCAGCAATTTCGTGAATATCTCGAATTGAAAAAGGCAAATATTTTATAATTAGAGTAAATCATTATGTGAATTATAAAATATATATAAGCTAGGCATAAAAAACAAACAGATTGACCTAGCTAGCAGCAATTATAGGTGTATATAGGTATAGGAATCTAAGGGAGGGAAAATTGTATGATTGATATTCATAGTCATATCCTACCAGGAGTAGATGATGGAGCTCAGTCGATGGAAGAGAGCGTGAAAATGGCGGAAGCGGCTGTGGAAGAAGGGATTACGGCCATTGTAGCGACGCCACACCATAACAATGGGGAATTTGAGAATTATAAGCATAATATTCTCATTCAAGTTGATGAGCTAAATAGAGTGTTAGAAGAAAGGAATATCCCTTTAGATGTTCTCCCAGGGCAAGAAACACGGCTATATGGCTCTATGCTTCAAGGTTTACAAAAGGATGAAATATTAACGATCAATGGGGATAGTTCTTATGTGTTCGTTGAATTCCCTCACGATCAAATTCCCCATTATGCAACTAATTTATTTTATAATTTGCAAATGGAAGGCTATCAACCGATCATTGTTCACCCTGAACGAAATAGAATCATACAAGAGAATCCAAACATTCTCTATTCGTTTATTAAAAACGGCGCGTTTTCTCAAATCACGGCAGCGAGTATTACGGGACACCATGGGAAAACCGTAAATAAATTATCATATCAATTAATTGAAGCTAACCTTACGCATTTAATTGCATCCGATGCACATAATACAAAAAAACGCAGTTTCTATATGAGAAAAGCATTCGATGAAATAAGTAAGGAATATGGGCAGGCTATCACGTATCAATTCATGGAAAATGCTCATTATGTGATTGAGAATCAAACGATGGCAACTAACCCGCCAGAGCATATAAAAAAGAAGAAAATCTTTGGTTTATTTTAAATCCTGGGAAGATACTCGGGGATGTATATATGATATATGTAAAATGTATCAGAAAATAACTTTTAGGGTCAGTCACCCGATGCTGTAAAGTGATAAAAGAATTGTGAGAAGAAGGAAGTCCTGTGGAGAGATATCTCTACAGGACTTTTTGGTTTTTCTTTTTCGGTCATTTGATTATTTTGTCTTTTTCAATCGATTTAGGACCCGACGTTACATATTAAAGCATAAATTTTGACAAGGGAAACGAGCACATGATGCGGTGAGACAGGTAAAGGAGTTATTTCAATGAGGGATGGACCTGGATCAAATCAATTAAAATAGCCTATTCAGATTCTTGCGTACAGTGGTGTGAGAGAGGTCAGAAGTATCCTATTTGATTAAAACAAATTAACAGAAATGTGTTATTTTTCAATTTCCGACAAAATATCTCGATATCAAAATGCTATTATAAAGGAAGACTCTGACTATAATTTACGATTGGAGAACTGCCATTTAATCAAATTTCCATTTCTTCATTATATTAGAATAATTAGAAGTTGAATTTTTAAGAAAAATATAACCTTTTATCCTATGTTATTGGAATATAATTCAATCGTTCATAGAGGTATTTTTGCTGTTTTAGACGTTTAAATATCTTTAAATGGAATGAAAAAGCCTATGATGTTCACTATAAGATACATGCATTCTATATATTGGTTTTTGTCAAAATCTGTGATAAAGTATACGTAATTAAAAAGTCTCATATTCTTACCATTATATTATCATGATGTGTTTTAAGATTATTGTGGATTGGAAGAAGGTAGGTGAAAGTAAGTGATCGGTGATCGAATTAAAGCTACCCGCAAAAACAGGGGGCTGTCCATGGCGGAATTAGCTTTTAAAACTGGATTTGCAAAATCTTATATTAGTTCAATTGAAAGAGGAATTCAATCCAACCCGACCATCCACTTTGTGGAAAGAGTAGCTTCGGAATTAGGAGTATCTATTTACTTCCTTATGCAGGGAGCTACAGAAGAAGAGAGCCGGTTGTTGGATAAAGACTGGGTTGTGCTTGTGGTAGAGGCGATGAATTATGGTTTATCCAAACAGGAATTCCGCGAATATTTAGAGATGAGTAATGGGATGGTTAGGAAGGGGGTTAATGAGTTTGTCTCAAACTAATGGTTTGAAATGAACTCATTAACACAAGTTGTTTAAAAGATAGCTATAAATAGAATCTAGGCGATAAAAAAATAAACGACCTAGTAAATTAAAAGGTATAGGATCCCAAGGAGGGGAAGTTGTATATGATTGATATTCATAGTCACATTCTTCCTGGAGTTGATGACGGGGCTCAAACGATGGAAGATAGTATTCGGATGGCTGAATTGGCTGTAGACGAAGGGATCACCACGATCGTGGCAACACCTCACCATAACAATGGACAATTTGAGAACTACAAGAATAATATTCTGATCCAAGTAAGTGAGTTGAATAGAAGACTGAAGGAAAGAGATATTCCTTTAGAAGTGTTACCAGGACAGGAGACACGCCTTTATGATGGGATGCTGGAGGGCTTACAAAATGATGAAATTTTAACGATTAATAAGACAAGTAGTTATGTATTCGTTGAATTTCCACATGATCAAGTTCCTCATTATACAAGTACTCTATTATTTAATTTGCAGCTGGAGGGGTATCAGCCAATTATCGTACATCCTGAGCGAAACGTGAGAATTCAAGAGAATCCAAATATTCTTTATTCGTTTATTAAGAATGGGGCCTTTTCTCAAATAACAGCTGCAAGTATAGCTGGGAATTTCGGGAATGATATCAAAAGGTTATCCCATCAGTTTATTGACTCGAATTTAACCCATTTGATAGCTTCTGATGTTCATTCTACGAAACGTCAAAGTTATCAAATGAAGAAAGCCGATAATGAAATAAGAAAAGCCTATGGAAATCCTGTTATGGAATATTTCTCTGAAAATGCTGTGTATGTTATAGAAGGATCTAATATAACAGCGGATCAGCCACTACGCGTGAAAAAGAAAAAAGTTTTTGGGCTATTTTAATAGAAGGGAACTAAGCTGGATCTCAGCTTAGTTTTTTCGCGGCAAATAATTAGGTAAAAATACCTATTAATGTTGGTAATAAATAACCGATCAAGAAAATTATTCATTTCCCTTTAATTCCCAGCCATTTATAGGGCGATTGTATTAAAACTTTACTTCAAATTAAAGGAAATAGATGATAAACTGATTACTGTTCTAATTTATGAAGGAAATAAATCTAACACAAATATAGATACACGTTAGGAAAGGAGAAAGATAGTTTGATTGATATACATAGTCATATTCTTCCTGGGATAGATGATGGAGCTTCTACGTTGAAAGATAGTCTCGAGATGGCAAGAGCAGCGGTCGATGATGGAATGGATACCATAATTGCGACCCCTCACCATCAGAACGGAAAGTATACAAACGTAAGCGACGAGATTATGGATCAAGTGGCAGAGTTCAATATTCAGTTGGAAAAAAATCAGATTCCGTTAACCGTCTTACCAGGTCAGGAAACGCGAATTTATGGTGATTTTATAGAAGGACTTCGTTCGAAGGAAGTCTTAACTCTGAATAATCAAGGAAGCTATGTATTCGTCGAATTTCCGTCTGACTCTGTACCAAGATATACGAGCAAGTTACTTTTTGATATCCAGGTTGAAGGATATCAGCCAATCATTGTTCACCCTGAACGTAATCGGGAAATCATTCAGCATCCAGATATTTTATACAACTTAGTAAAAAAAGGAGCGTTTACCCAAGTCACAGCAGCTAGTGTGACGGGACGTTTTGGCAAAAATATTAAGAAATTTAGTCATCAACTGATTGAAGCAAACTTAACACACCTGATTGCATCTGATGCTCATAACACCGACAGTCGCGGGTTTTGTATGAGTGAGGCTTATGAGGAGATAAGGGAAAGCTATGGTTCGTCCATAGTTTATTTGTTTACTGATAATGCGGAGTTTGTGGTGAATGGGGAAGTGCTGGCTTCGGATTCGCCGGAGCAGGTTAGGAAGAAGAAGAAGTTTATGGGGATATTTTAAAGAAAAAAGGAGTCGGGAAAGGAATGTCGGTTGTGTTAAGAAAAAGGTTGTTACTATTAATATTAATTGATTCTGTCATTGTTTCTTTTTCAATTTACATGTCTCATTTCTTTCTAAATCCATATGTCACAGTTTTTGATCTCTTGATGTTCGTTTCGGCGCTTACGCTGCTTATTACCCATCACCTGCTCTCTGGAGCGTTTGGTATGTATAAGCGGAAGTGGCGCTATGCGAGCATGGAGGAACTAGTTGGGATTATCGTAATTGTCTCTCTATCTATACTTTCAGTAACAGCCGTTCAATTGTTAGCTTTTGGCGTCATTAATGAAAGAGCGTTAACCATTACCTGGATGTTACATATCATTCTGCTTGGTGGAGTACGCTTTGCCTGGAGATATTATAAGACGTACGGGCTTACATTAAATCCAAAAGGCAAGAAAGCCAAGTTAGTTAAAAACAATCCTAACATGAAATCCACTCTAATCGTAGGTGCAGGTTCTGCAGGGCGTATGTTAGCCCGACAAATCAAAGATTCAACAGACGTGAACTCAAATGTGATCGGTTTTGTTGATGATGATTTCACGATGCACCATTTAACAATTAG
Organism: Halobacillus seohaensis; assembly: GCF_042663045.1. Taxonomy (NCBI): domain Bacteria; kingdom Bacillati; phylum Bacillota; class Bacilli; order Caryophanales; family Bacillaceae; genus Halobacillus; species Halobacillus seohaensis. The sequence continues at coordinate 11,281 of NZ_JBHSZV010000026.1, forward strand.
TGGTTTACCTGTGCTCGGAAGTACGAAAAACATTGAAGACATCGCAAATAAATATAGTATCAATCATATTGTGATTGCCATGCCGTCTATTGAGCGGAGTCGCGTGAAGATGATCATACAAGATGCACAAAAAATTGTAAAAAATGTTCAAACCTTACCGATGATTGAAGATATTGCATTAGGAAACGTGTCCGTCAGTCAAATTCGTGATGTATCGATTGAGGATCTGCTGGGACGTGAACCTGTGGAATTAAACATCGGATCGATATCTAGTGAAATTAATGGTAAAACCGTTCTCGTAACAGGAGCGGGGGGTTCGATAGGTTCAGAGATTTGCCGACAAATATTAAAATTCGGACCCGAGAAACTTGTCTTACTAGGACACGGAGAAAATAGCATTTATACCATTCATATGGAACTCAAGCAATTAGATATAAAAACGGAACTGTTTACAGTCATCGCTGATGTTCAAGATCGTGATCGGATTTTTGAAGTGGTGGATGAATATCAACCTTCCTATATCTATCACGCGGCCGCACATAAGCACGTGCCTTTGATGGAAGCAAATCCGAAAGAAGCAGTGAAGAATAATGTCATCGGTACGAAGAACGTAGCGGAAGCGGCCGATGTTATTGGCGTGGCAAACTTTGTATTGATATCCTCCGACAAAGCTGTGAACCCAACGAACGTCATGGGAGCGACCAAGCGTGTGGCTGAAATGGTTGTACAATCGTTAAGTAAAACAAGCCAAACAAAATTCGTTGCAGTACGATTCGGTAATGTCTTAGGCAGCCGCGGCAGTGTTATTCCACTATTTAAGAATCAAATTGCCGCCGGTGGCCCAGTGACCGTAACGCACCCAGATATGACGAGGTACTTTATGACCATCCCCGAAGCGTCTAGGCTTGTTATGCAGGCAGGGGCTTTAGCGCGTGGTGGAGAAATATTTGTTCTTGATATGGGTGAGCCGGTTAAGATTGTTGATTTGGCTAAAAACCTTATCTCTTTATCAGGTTTTACGGAAGAAGAGATCCCGGTGAAGTTTGCTGGGATACGACCTGGAGAGAAGATGTATGAGGAGCTTCTTGGTGAAGGAGAAGTTCATTCAGAGCAGGTTTATCCTAAGATTTATATCGGAAAAAACAATGAAGTTCCCGTTCATGAGTTATTAAACTTTATTAATTATGAGTTGGAAAATCTATCAGACGAAGATGTTAAGAATAGTGTGTTTAAGCTTATCGATAACAAGGTTGCAGTATCGAATGTAAATGAGATAGATGCAAAGGAGCGGATATTATGAAAAAAATTAAAAAAGCGATCATCCCAGCAGCTGGACTAGGCACTCGTTTTCTACCAGCAACAAAGGCTATGCCAAAAGAAATGCTGCCAATTGTTGATAAACCAACGATTCAGTACATCGTGGAAGAAGCGATTGCATCTGGAATCGAGGACATTATTATTGTAACGGGTAAAGGCAAACGTGCCATTGAAGACCACTTTGATAACAATTTCGAGTTAGAAGATAACTTAGTAAAAAAAGAGAAATTTGAATTACTAGAAAAAGTAAATGAAACATCTAACGTTGATATTCACTATATTCGTCAAAAAGAACCAAAAGGATTAGGGCATGCCGTGTGGAGTGCTCGTAAGTTTATCGGAAATGAACCTTTTGCTGTTTTACTAGGTGACGATATTGTTGAAGCTGATACTCCTTGTCTACAACAGCTAATCAATCAATATGAAGAAACAGACTCTTCGATTATTGGCGTTCAACAAGTGGGTGATGACCAAACACATCGTTATGGAATCATTGATCCTTCAAGTAATCAAGACCGTCGTTATCAAGTCTATACCTTTGTAGAGAAACCTGAACAAGGTACAGCTCCTTCTAATCTAGCCATTATGGGACGTTATATTCTTAATCCTGAGATCTTTGATTTCTTAGATCAGCAGAAGCTAGGTGCTGGTGGAGAGATTCAGCTGACGGATGCGATTCAGGAATTGAATGAGTTGCAGAATGTATATGCGTATGACTTTGAAGGTGAAAGATATGATGTTGGTGAAAAGTTTGGATTTATTAAGACGACGATTGAGTTTGCTTTGAAGAATGAAGAGATCGGTTCAGATGTCGAGGAATTGCTTGTAAGTTTAGTGTCGGAAAAGGTGAAGAGTTAAATGGATTTTGAGTCCAAAATTAAAATAAAATAAATATTACTTTTATTGTACTGCGGGTTAGGAACTGGTTATGAGTCGGTACTTTAGATTAAAGTAAATGTTGATTTGAAGGGAGTAATAGAAATGTTTTTGAACTTTCTTCAATCAAACAATGTTAAGTTTCTGGTCAATCTTATTATTATAAAGATTAATAAAAATAGAGCATTCACTTTAATCGAGGTGATTTCGGTTCTTACTATTTTAGGAATCTTACTATTAATTGCTGTACCGTCTGTTGTGGGTATTATAGAAAAGGTTGAGAACTGACTATCATAGTTAGATTGAACGATAGAAACCTTGCGGGATAAGGGTTTGAGATGTTTTTAGTGAGATTTATAGATTGATTGAATGGTATATATAATAGGAAGAAATTCGGTTAAGGGCGTTAACGAAGTAAATATCTATTTCGTATTTATTAGGTAGATTGAATAGATATTACGAGGTGGGTATGCTTTATAGATGAAATTTAGAGAGTTAGTAGTTGGTTGGATGAGAGTTTAAAAATCCAATTAAGTACTAACCACCTAAAGAATTGACTTTGCAGAGGAAGGAAGTTTTAGATATGGGAGATCGAATATTTCTCTCATCGCCGCACATGAGTGATGAGGGTTTTGAAATGGAATATGTAAAGGAAGCTTTTAATACGAATTGGATTGCTCCCCTCGGTGAAAACGTGAATGAATTTGAAAAAGAACTAGCGGCTAAAGTTGGTTCTAAGGCTGCTGCGGCACTTTCTTCTGGTACTGGTGCCCTCCACTTAGCATTAAGGGCAGCGGGAGTTGAAGAAGGAGATGCTGTTTTCTGCCCGACACTAACTTTTTCGGCTACAGCCAACCCGATAATCTATCAAAATGCTAATCCTGTTTTTATAGATAGTGATTATGAAACTTGGAACATGTGTCCTAAAGCCTTAGAAGAAGCTTTTAAAAAATATCCTGATGTAAAAGCAGTGATTGTTGTTCACCTTTATGGTCTATCTGCGGATATGGATAAGATTATGGATATTTGTAAGAAACATAATGTAACGGTTATAGAAGACGCAGCTGAATCTTTAGGCGCTTACTATAAAGGACAACACACAGGAAGCTTTGGAGATTATGGTATCTTCTCTTTTAATGGGAACAAAATAATCACCACATCAGGTGGTGGAATGCTAGTTTCCAATAATGAAGAAAGAATTGCAAAGGCGAGGTTTTGGGCAACTCAATCAAGGGATCAAGCAAGGCATTATGAGCATAGCGAACTAGGTTTTAACTACCGCATGAGTAATGTTGTTGCTGGGATTGGTCGAGGACAGCTTAAGGTGTTAGAACAAAGAGTAGAGAAGAAAAGATATATCTTTGAATTTTATAAGAGTGAGCTTGGAGGGCTTGAAGGTATTGAGTTTATGCCTGTAAATGATTGGGACGAGCCGAATTATTGGTTGTGTTCAATGACTTTAAATAGCATTGTTAGACCGATTGATATTTTTGAAGCTCTTGAGAAAGAAAATATTGAGTCCAGGCCTATTTGGAAGCCGATGCACATACAGCCTTACTTTGAGGAGTATGATTTTGTTGGAACGGATGTGTCGGAGAAGTTATTTGAGAATGGTGTTTGTTTACCTTCTGATACGAAGATGACAGATGGGGATTTGGAGAGAGTTGTAGAGACTATTAAAGGGTTGTGGTTGAAGTAATGAATAAGTCTAAAGGTGGTATATATATAGGATTTGTAAAAAGATTGATGGATCTCATACTTTCTTTAATTGCTATTATTGTTCTTAGTCCGGTGTTTTTAGTGATTACTTTTCTTGTGAGAACTAGGCTAGGAAGTCCGATAATTTTTAAGCAAGAGAGACCAGGTGTGAACGAGAGGATTTTTACTATGTATAAGTTTAGAACTATGACTGATAAGAGAGATGAAAATGGTGAGTTACTTCCTAACGAGATGAGACATACAAAGTTCGGGGGATTTTTGAGAAGTACCAGCCTTGACGAAGTACCAGAACTTATTAACGTTTTAATAGGAGATATGAGTTTGGTTGGACCAAGGCCATTACTTATTGATTATTTATCATTATATAATCAGAAGCAGGCTAGAAGGCATGAAGTAAGGCCTGGTATAACTGGTTTAGCACAGGTTAGTGGCAGAAACAGTATATCATGGGAGGAAAAGTTTGAACACGATGTATGGTATGTTGATAATTTGAACTCTTATCTAGATCTTAAGATTCTTGTTCAAACTGTCCTTAAGGTTTTTAAAAGAGAAAATGTTAATCAAACTAATAATATATCAATGAAAAGATTTACGGGTACAGATAACAAATCTATATAGTAAAAATATTAGTTAGGTTTTTTTAAAAAATCAGATATGGAGATGTAAACAATGGAAAAGAAAATCATTAATATACTATTAACTGGCATTGGTGGCCCAACGCCAAGAAGTCTTGCTAGAGCCTTGAAAGCTGATAACACTGTATATAAATACAATATTGTCGGAGTAGATTGTAATCCGTTAGCTAGCGGATTATACGATAATAAATATGTTGATAAGAGCTTTTTAGTACCGAAGTTTGATGATGAAAATTATTGGGATGTCATTAATGAAATTGTTCACGAACAAAGAATTGATGCAGCTATTGTTCAACCGGAAATTGAAGTTGAAGGATGGGCGCTATATGCAAAAAATAATAAATTACCATGTCCTGTTTTGTTACCGCCATATGAAATAGTACCTGTTCTAAAGGACAAGGCAAAAATGAATGAGCTCCTAAAAGAAACTAATTTAATACCAAAATCAGTAGAAATTTCTAGGTTTGAATATGATACTAAAGAGCTTGAAGAAACGGTTGGGTATCCTTATTGGATTCGGAGTGCTACTGGATCAAGTGGATTGGGCTCATTAAAAATTGACAACCATAAAAAACTTGAAGGATGGATGTTAATAAATGAAAATGTAGAAAATTTCACTGTCAGTGAGTTTTTAGAAGGTAGAAATCTTGCTTGTAAATTATTATTTGATGAAGGTACCCTTATAAGAGCCATGTGTGGAGAAAGAGTGAATTATATTATGTCAAAAGTCACTCCTTCAGGGATTACTGGTAATACTTCTTTTGGACGCTTATTAAATAACAAAGAAGCAATTAATGTATCTATGGAAGCATTAAATATTATAGCCGAAAAAACGGGAGTGGAATTAAACGGTTTGTTTACAGTAGACCTTAAAGAAGATATTGATGGAAACCCAAGGATTACAGAGATTAATGTTCGGAATGTTGCATTTAATTCTGTTTTTCAAAAGGGTGGAATTAATATTGCAGAAGAAATGCTTCTTCTTTTATTTGGGGAACAGGGATTGATAAAAAAGCCTGCTTTACACGAGTTTGGAGTACCTTTCGTATTTATTAGAGACGTTGATTGTGAGCCAATAGTATTAGAAGAAGATCGACTTTTAGGACAATAGAATTTTTAAAAAAAAGAGTACAAATGATGATACTTTTCAGATGAAATATTAATACTTTTAAAATTATTTTGAGCCTGAAAGAGTATTGTTTGAAAACATTAATATGCGGGGAATAAAAATGAAAATTCTTTATGTAACTACGATCTCAAATACTATGCGTTTTTTTACAGATCATATCAACATGTTACTAGATCAAGGTCATACAGTTGATTTTGCGTGTAATATAGTAAAACCTATTAATTCCGAATTAGTGGAACATGGGTGCAGAGTATATAATATAGAATTTCAACGAAAACCACTAAAAAAGAAAAACGCAATCGCTTATAGAAAACTTAAAAGAATAATAAAAGATGAAAAATATGATGTAGTGCATACACATACACCTATAGCTGCAATGCTAACTAGATTGGCTTGCAAGAATATGAAAGATTTAAAAGTGATTTATACTGCTCATGGATTTCATTTTTTTAAAGGAGCACCGTTTAAGAATTGGTTATTATATTTTCCAGTCGAATGGTGGTTTGCGAAATATACAGACGTACTTATTACTATAAATAATGAAGATTATACAAGGGTAAATAAGTTCATTAAAACAGGAAGAATTGAATACGTTCCTGGTGTGGGATTAAATACTGACAAAATCACTGGAACGGTCGTTGATAAAAATCAAAAGAAAAGTGAGTTAGGTGTAAATGACGACGCTATTATAGTGTTGTCTGTAGGTGAGTTAAATAAGAATAAGAATCATGAGACTGTAATTAAAGCTTTAGCAAGATTGAACAATCCTAAAATTATGTATTTGATATGTGGGGTTGGTCCGTTAGAAAAGTATTTAAGAGGTTTAATCAAGGAACTAGGGATGGAAAGGCAAATAAAATTAATGGGTTATCGTACTGACATAATTAAAATTTGTTTGGTTTCAGATGTATTTGTTTTTCCTTCATATAGAGAAGGCTTATCTGTTGCCTTGATGGAAGCTATGGCTTCCGGTTTAGCTATTGTTTGTTCGAATATTAGAGGTAATTCAGACCTAATTGATGATAATAAAGGTGGTACCCTAGTTGAACCTTATGATATTGATAGATATTGCGAAGCAATAAAAAACCTTTACGGTTCACTCGAGTTGAGAGAAAATTTCGGGGAATATAACAAAACGAAAATTAAACATTATTCAACCCAAAATGTATTAGCTGAGATGAAAAGAATTTATCAATATTTAGATTACCAACAGCATTAATAACTAACTCCATGATTATATTATTTTATTTTATATAAAATAGTGAATATGTTATTCGGAAGGTATTGGGATAAACAGGTTTGGTGTTTTTGTCTGGAATTTCATGGATAATTAGCAAAAAGATCATTCATGGTTTAGTTTGTATCTTATAAGAAAACATTAGCCCTTATTATGTATATTAATAAACCTAAAATAGTACAAGCTTTTCTAGAACCTCGTCTTTTATTTACTAAATTTTAAGTATTAAGGGCATTTTTCGAAAATAAGAGTTAGAAGTATATATATTATTGTGAAAGGAGTGAAAACTAATGAATAGCGTTCATAATCCTAAAGTTAGTATAATCGTTCCTATATATAATGCAGAACTATATCTTAACAAATGTTTAGATAGTCTAGTAAATCAAACATTTGAGGATATAGAGATAATTTGCATTAATGACGGAAGCGTAGATGGTAGTAAAGAAATAATGGTTGAATATTCAAATCGAGATAATAGAATTAAAATATGTGAACAGAAAAATTCGGGAGTTTCCGCAGCCAGGAATAATGGGATTGATGTGGCGAAAGGCAAGTATGTTATGTTTGTTGATAGTGATGATTGGATAGATGAAAAAATGTGTGAGATAACATTTAATATTGCTGAGGAAGAGAGAGCTGATGTAGTTAAAACAAGCTATATTAGAGAATATAAGAATAAATCCCTAAAAAAAGACATTTTCCATAGTGATTACTTTGTACTTAACCATTCTCAAATAATGAAGGAGATTCATCGTAGATTGTTCGGATTACTCGGGAATGAGATGGCAAACCCGGAAAACGCTGATTCTATTGCAACAGTTTGGAACACTCTTTATCGTTATGATTTAATATCAGATAAAAAATTTATAGATATTAATGACATTGGGACGTTTGAGGATGGATTATTTCAAATCCATGCATTAGAAAGCTGTAGACGTTTTGTGTATATAAATCAACCTCTATATCATTATAGAAAAACAAATGTGAATTCAATTACTACCCAACACAAACCCGAATTATTTGATAAATGGCAAAACCTGTTTAATATCATGGAAGACTATATTAAAGTGAATAATTTAGGCAGGGAATATACTGATGCATTAAACAACAGAATTTGTATGAGCATGATAGGTTTAGGTTTAAATGAAATTACTGCAAAAAGTAAAACAATAATTGAGAAGTCGAAAAGATTAAGAAAAATTTTAAAAACTGTTAGGTATCAAAATGCTTATAATGAATTCAACTTTACTTATCTTCCTTTTAAATGGAAATTTTTTTTTGGGTTATGTAAATATCAATTAACCACTATATTAGTTATTATGGTTTATGGTATTAAATTCTTAAAAGATAAGGTATAGGAGGATTCTAGAATGAAAGAAAGTGTCTTTTTCCTAATGAGGTATTTTTTATATGAAGAGAGAAAATTAGACAATATGAAATTTGATGAACAAATGAAGGCAGTAACAGAGATGGGGTACGATGTTTGGTACTTAGGAGTAACAAAAGAAGAAGTGTTTATTTGTAATGGAGAATTTAAGCAAAAAGTATCTGATATTTATTTTAATAATATTCCTATATTGTCTCGAATTTTAACTTATACCTCTATTTATAAAAGTGCGTTAAAAATATTGAATATGAAATCAAATTTTGATTATGCATATATCCGATCTTCATTCCCAATGTTATCTTTTCTAAAAGCGATAAAAAAGATAAAAAAGTGTGGGACTAAAACAATCATGGAGATACCAACTTATCCTCCAATTAAAGAAAGTAAAGCTGATCGTAGATGGTGGAGAAAGGTAATGTTTACTACTACAGAGTTAATACAAAAAGAGGTAGCAAAGTACATTGATTTATATACACTTATTGGTGAAAAGGGAAATATATATTATGGAAAAACTGCGATTAACATTGAAAATGGGTTAAATATTAATACTTTACCAATTAGAATACCCAATCCCACTACGGATGAAATACATCTAATAGCATTAGCTAAAGTAGCCCGTTGGCATGGATTTGATAGATTAATTGAAGGGTTAAATGACTACTACAAAAATAATGGAAGACGGAATTTAATTTTGCATATAGTTGGACCTGACGGTGATCATTCAATGGAACATTTAGAAGAACTAGTTAAGGAATATGATCTTAAGAATAACGTTATCTTTGAGGGGCCAATGTACGGTGAACGGTTATCTAACATGATTAACATGTGTGACATTGGGGTATCCTCACTTGGACTTTATCGTATTGGATTCAATACTACTTCCGTTTTAAAGGTAAGAGAATATATGTCTCGTGGTATTCCTTTTATTTATACAGGTATAGATAGTGCACTTGATGATAATAATGAGTTTCACTTTAAAGTTCCTAATGATGATTCACCAATAAACATTGAGAAGGTTATAAACTTTTCTTTATTATTGCGAAACAATCCACTAATTCCTGAAAAAATGAGGGAATATGCAGTGAAAAATATGTCGTGGCAACAACAATTTACAAGGATATTCAATGAAGTGAGCATGTCTAAGGAATCAAGGTGAATAAGTTGAAGGTATATAATAATTATAAAATAACAATTCAACAAGTTTTTATGTATGTTATAACCCTTGTGTTCATTTTTTATTCTTTAAGTGGATATTCTGGAAAGATGTCAAATCATATTTCGTTAGCTTTGTTATGTATATGGAGCTTAGGGTGCTATATTATTAGGCCTAAGGCTTTTGCGAATATCTTTAACATGAAAATAGTTTTTGTACTTTCAATTTATGTCATATTTTTATTTTGTGTAACACTAACATCACCTGATGTTTCTTATACATTTAAGTTATTTTTGCAGGCATTTGTTCTATTTTCACCTGTATTTTTGTTTCAATACTTTAAAAGTATAAAAAACGATAGACTCTTTAAATACTTATTAATAGCTTCTGGTTGTGGTTGGTTGTTTTTTACGATTAGATCAATCTTTTTTTTAAGTGCAAATCCGGGTGCTGCTAGATTATTAGCTACTAATGCTACCGCATATGACAATGTATTAATCGGAGGTGGATATAGTTTAGCGTATGGTAGTGCTATAATTGGTGTTTATTTATTTGATATATATATTAATAAACATGTTATTAATAAGAGATTAAGAGTCCTTATTTTAGTTATTGTTATCTTATTTGCAATTAATATAATTAAAACTGAGTCTACTATTACTGCTATTTCATTCTTTCTCGGTTTAATGATTTCTATAATATACAAAGGTTTAGGATGGACGGAATTAAAAAACATAAAAACTAGATTTAAACAAATATTTATTACTACATGTTTGGTCTTTATAAGCTTAATCGTCGTATATAACTATGAGAATATTGGTTCAATTATTAATAACCTAACTAGTTCTCAATCGTCTGCTATAGAAATTAGATTGAATGAAATAGGAAGAAGTATGGAATATGGTTTGAAAGCAGATTATCTCGAAAGTCGTTTTACTAAGCCCTTCGAAACGCTGGAAGTTTTTTTCGAAAATCCTATAATTGGTGTTGGGTATTTAGTAGGGTTTAATGAATTAGAATCTAAAAGTTTAGGCGTTGGAAACCATAGTGAATGGACTGATGCTTTAGCAATGATGGGAATAACAGGTGGAATACCTTTCCTTTTAATTTATTATTATGGTACAAAAATTGAACGTAACTACACAAAAAAAATTGTTTCTCCTGCATGGATAATTACTATGATAATTATGGGTCTGTTTAACCCATTTCAATCTTTCCAGTCGCATTTTGCTTTATTTTTTTTAATAGGTGGAATAGGATATTTTATTTCAGCAAATTCTACAACTGAAAAAAAGAGGCATTATTATTAGTTTAGAAAGGGAGGATTCTTAATTGAGAGTCTTTGTAATTCCTTCTGTGTATCCAAATAAGTATAATTTGAACTCTGGTTCATATATACATCAACAAGTAAAGGAAATTCAAGGTAGAGATATCGAGATTATTGTCTTGGATGCATCATCATATAGATTTGATAAGTGGTTTGATAAAAGTTGTTTTAAAGTTGAGAAAAGGTTATATGAAAAAATTAACGTTTTATCACTACATTATTGGGGGCTATTGCAATCAAGGTTACCAAGACTAAATGTCTTTTTATATAATATGCAACTTAACCGGATTTATAGGGAAGCAGTTAAAATTTTCGGAGAACCAGATATTCTACACGCACATTTTTCTTTTCTTTCTGGATACGGTGCAAGAAAATTATCAAAAAAATACAATATTCCTTATATTGTAACGGAACATTACTCCTTATTTTTACAACCTAAAGTTGATGATTATATACTAAAGATAACAACTGAAGCTATTAATCATGCTGATTTTTTCTCGTGTGTTTCTGAAACACTGCGCCAGGAAATTGTAAAAAAAACAAATATACAAAAAAAAATTTCAGTTATTTCTAATATGATAGATAGTAGATATAAGTATCATGAAAAGCCCCAAAAAAATCACTTTAGATTTTTTTCAGCTGGTAATCTTGTTCCTAGTAAAGGTTTTGATTTATTAATTAAAACCTTTTGTGAAACTTTTGACAGAAATGAAAAGGTTATGCTCTTTATAGCTGGGAAGGGTGTAGAACATAATAATTTAAAAAAACAAATTGACTTGTATAAACGACAGCATCAAATTACTTTGTTAGGACAATTAAATGGAAATGAAATGCTAAAAGAATATATAGAGAGTGACTGTTTTATACTTCCAAGTAAATATGAGACATTTGGAATTGTTTACCGAGAAGCATTAGCTGTAGGGAGACCAGTAATCTCTACTAAAAATGGTGGTATTGAACAAGGGTGGAGTGATATATTTGGTGAACTTGTTGAAATAGATAATAAGTTGAAGTTGTCCATAGCCATGAGATACGTTGTTAACAATATTAACACTTACGAAGGAAAAACAATTTCCGAAAAATGTTTAAACCAATATTCATCTGAAACAACAGTAAATCAAATTATTCGAGCTTACAAAAATACGCTTGATCATTAAAAATTTTAATTACTTAAATTTCAAACATATTATTTAAAGAACACTAACTTTATAGAGGGAGCTAGTAAATGAAGATTTTAATTGTTTCTCCAGCATTTCCACCTTTCTCAGGAGTCGGAGCCATTAGAATGAACAGTCTTTCTAAATACTTGAGAGATATCGGTGAACAAGTTATAGTTTTGCGGAATACTCCTCTATCTTGGGGAGAGCAAAACTTAAAAGCAGAAGTACCTGAAGGAATAGAAATAATTGATGTTGATACTAGTACGAAATTCAATGAAAACTCAGAAATATATACTAATAAAATTATAGAAATATGTGAAAAGCATTCAATAGATACTATTATTTATTCAGTTGGCCCTTTCTACACGGTTAAAGTAGCGCCAAAAATAAAAAAATTACTTGGAGTAAACTATATTATTGATTTTAGAGATTTATGGGTTTATGAGTACAAAGGTAAAAAGAATATTTTCAAAAAAATTAAAAATGAATTATTGATGTATCCAAACCGATTTATAGAAAAGGAAGCAGTGAAATCCGCAGATTATGTAGTTGTTGTAACAAATGGGGATAAAAGGAAAATGGGCAAATATTATCGTAATGAAAGTGATAAGATAAAAACAATTTTTAATGGTTATGAATATTTAAGTGAAAGTTATTATGAAAAACAAGAAAACAATAAAATTACTTTAGCTGCTTTGGGAAAGCTGGGGTATTATTCAAAAGAATTATTATCGTTGTTATTTGAGTCTATTGGTGAGTTGGTAGAAAGTGGTGTAGAGATTAATATAAACCATATAGGTGAGATTGAAAGTAATGTTGGTGTACTTTTGAAAACTAATAATTTACCATCATCTATATATGATTGCTCAGGATTTGTAAGCTACGAAGACGGCATGAAAATGACTAAGGAATCTGATATTGGTCTAATAATAGCAACCCATCCAACAGCATTAGGAACAAAAGTATTTGATTATATTTCATGTAATAAGCCAATTTTATTTATTACATCAGAAGCAGAAGAGCTATCGAAATTTATACGTAATTTCGACTATGGTTTTATTTGTAAAAGTAAGGAGGACATTATTGAAACTATTAATTATATCGTAAAAAACAATATCACAAAGTTAGACAATGATAATAACAAGATAAGACAATATTCAAGGAAGTACCAAAATGAAAAATATTATAATTTGGTAAAGAAAGTTGTATTTGGTGGTTAGGGTTAGGGTAATTAAATGTAAATTTAGGACTTCGCTTATTAATAAGTTAGAATGATTAAAATTGTATATCTAAAGAGAGACCTTTTAGAAGATGAATATTTCTTGGAATTGAGAGCAGTTTGCAAACATCCGAGAAATTAACGTATTTGGAGTGAGAAGATGAAAGCTATAGTGACTAAGTTAAAGTTCAGGACGTATTTAATTATGTATAGAGTTACAAATATCAATGGAGAAGATAAAAGGGAAGACATCTATGGGATCTGATGCAGTAAAGCTGACTATTGCAAAACTTGTTGCAATGGTAACTTCTTTTTTAACAGCTATGATACTTTCTAGATTTTTAACACTTGAAGAATTTGGCACATATACTCAGTTGTTATTAATTATAAATTTTATTACAGCAATCTTTGTTTTAGGTTTGCCGAATAGTGTGAATTACTTTCTAGCAAGAGCAGAAAGTCGTAAACAACAACAAAATTTTGTTTCAGTTTATTATTCATTATCGACCATATTAAGCTTTTTAGCAGGTTTATTTTTATTGTTTACAGCACAAATATTTATTGACTTTTTTAGTAATCCATTATTGAGTCATTTTATTTACTTTTTAGCCATTTTCCCATGGGCAAAGATAATTCTATCGAGTATAGACCACGTACTAATTGTTTATCAAAAAGTCAATTATTTGTTTGCTTTTCGTCTGATAAATAGCACATTACTATTGTCAGTAGTACTAGTTTCATCAATTATGCAATTGGATTTTGGTATATATATAGGCTTATTTTTAACTGTGGAAGTTTTCCTAACTATATGTGTATATCTAATTGTGAGAAATATTTCTGGTAAATTAGTTTTAAAATTAGATATACCTCTAATTAAAGAAATATTTAAGTTTTCAGTTCCAATAGGACTAGCGACAGTTGTAGGTATGTTAAGTGTACAATTAGATAAAATAATTATTAGTCAGTTCTATCCCCCTGAAAAATTAGCAATATATGCGAATGCAGCAAGGGAAATCCCAATTGCAATTGTAGCAAGCTCTCTAACAGCAGTAATCATGCCAAAAATAGTTAGGTTATTAAAGAAAGGGAGAAATAATAATGCGTTGGAACTATGGGGGAATGGAATTTTTATATCATATACGGTAATCTGCTTTTCTGCAACTGCTTTAATTATTTTTGCTCCTGAAGTAATAACGGTGTTATATAGTAAAAAGTACTTAGATGGAGTAGTCATATTTCAGATTTATTGTCTGGTTTTATTATTGAGATCAACTTATTTTGGTATGATTTTAAGCTCTATGGGTAAAACCAAAATAATACTTTATAGTTCTCTAGGTGCATTAGCTTTAAATGTAATTTTAAATTATGTTTTTTATTTTGTATTTGGTTTAATCGGTCCAGCAATTGCTACGTTTGTGTCAATTTTAGCCATTAATATCTTCCAGTTAATTTTCACCTCTAAGTATTTAAATATTTCTTTTAGAACTGTATTTCCATGGAAAGATTTGCTAAATATATCCATTGTAAATGTTGCAATGGGAGTAATATTCCTATTAATAAAAATATTTGTACACTTAGATGTATATTTAGGAGACGTTATCGAATCTATAATTTTAGGGATTATTTGGTTAGGTTTTTACTTATTATTAATGAAAAATCAAGTTAAGAAAAAATGGGAGTTCTTAAAATAAATGAAAACTCTTATTTTGATAAAAATATTAATATTACTTTATATTTATGTCGATTAAAAGGAGTTTAAAAATGAAAATAGTAACTATAATTGGAGCTCGACCTCAATTTATAAAGGCAGCTCCGTTTTCTGAGATTTTTAGAAAAAACAATGAAGAAATATTAGTGCATACTGGACAGCACTATGATAAAAATATGTCTGATGTTTTCTTTGAAGAGCTTAGAATACCAAAACCAGATTATAATTTAGGGGTTGGATCAGGAAGTCACGGATTACAAACCGGGCGCATGCTTGAGAAAATAGAAGAATTAATCGTAAAAGAAAAACCTGATGGAATGTTGGTTTATGGTGATACAAATTCAACATTGGCTGGAGCCTTGGCGGCTAGTAAATTACACATTTCTGTTTTTCATGTGGAAGCTGGTTTGCGTAGTTATAATAAACTAATGCCAGAAGAGCAAAACAGAATCTTAACGGATCATTTATCAGATTTATTACTATGTCCTACACAAACGGCTGTAGGTAATTTGAAAAATGAGGGTATTACAGCTAGCGTTTTAAATACGGGAGATATTATGTATGATGTGGTTTTAAGAAATATTGAAATTTCACAAAGTCGATACTCTAATGGCGCTTGGTTAGAAGAATTAAGAGAGCAAAATAAAAATATTCCTATTTTTACAGAAAATGAATATTACCTTGCAACAATCCATCGTGCAGAAAATACTGATGATCAAAAGAAGTTATTTGAAATTTTTTCTGCATTTGAAAAAATGGACAAGCCGGTAATCCTACCAATTCATCCAAGAACACGAAAATTGATTAATAAACTAGATATTAATTTAGAGAACGTAACACTAATTAAACCGGTTGGCTACTTAATGATGTTATACCTGACAGCAAATGCATATATGGTTGTAACAGATTCTGGAGGCCTCCAAAAAGAAGCATACTTTCTCAAAACCCCATGTACAACATTAAGAGATCAAACTGAATGGATTGAAACCCTTGATAATGATTGGAATGTTTTAAGTTCAATTGATGTTAATACAATTCTAAAAACAGCTACAAGAGAATTAGATTGCTTAAAGTATCCACAACCAATGTTATTTGGTGATGGCAAAGCTGCAGACCATATATGCCATGCTATTTTAAAAGGAGGAAAGTAATATTATGAACACTGTTAAATTAACAAGTAATATAAAGGAAAAACTATTGAATAAGACTGCAACGTTAGGAGTGGTGGGTCTAGGTTATGTAGGTCTTCCATTGGCTGTAGAAAAAGCAAAAGCAGGGTATAAAACGATTGGGTTCGATGTTCAAGAGTCCAAAGTGAAAATGGTTAATGAGGGGACAAATTATATTGGTGACGTAGTTAATGAAGATCTTGAATCTCTCGTCAATTCAGGATATCTATTAGCTACTACTGATTTCGCGAAAGTAGCACAAGCAGACTGTGTAAGTATATGCGTTCCTACACCATTAGATAAGCATCAACAACCTGACATCAGTTATGTTGAAGCTTCAGCAGAGTCTATTGTACCTTACATGCATAAGGATATGTTGATAGTGTTAGAATCCACAACTTATCCAGGTACAACTGAAGAACTTCTAAAACCAGTACTAGAAAAATCTGGATTGAAATGTGGTGAAGATTTCTTTCTTGCATATTCACCGGAACGTGTAGATCCTGGTAATTTGAACTTTAAAACAAAAAACACACCTAAAGTAGTAGGAGGGATTACACCTGAATGTACTGATGTTGCAGCCGCCCTTTATGAGAGCATCTTAGAAGCGCCTATTCATCGTGTATCTTCACCAGCAATTGCAGAGATGGAAAAAATACTTGAAAATATATACAGAAATATTAATATCGGCTTAGTGAATGAACTTGCCATTTTAAGTAATAAGATGAGCATTAATTTCTGGGAGGTTATAGAAGCTGCGAAGTCTAAACCCTATGGTTTTCAAGCATTTTACCCAGGTCCAGGCCTTGGAGGTCATTGTATTCCGCTTGACCCTTACTATCTTTCTTGGAAGGCACGTGAATATGGTTTTCATACATCAATGATTGAATCCTCTATGATGGTTAATGACCGAATGCCAGAATACTGTGTTGAGAGAGCGAGTAAAATCTTAAATATGTCCAAAAAAGCTATGAATGGTTCTAAAATCTTAGTTCTCGGTGTGGCTTATAAAAAAGATATTGATGATTACAGAGAAAGTGCTGCTGTTAAGGTAATTAATGAGTTAGAAAAAGAAGGAGCTGAGGTTACTTATTTTGATCCTAATATACAAGAATACCCTGAACATGGAAAAGTCAGAAAAGGAGAGACCGAATTAACAGTCGATCTCATCAAAGGTGCTGATCTAGTAATGATAACAACTGATCATACAACGGTAGATTACTCTCTCGTACAAATGCATGCAAAAGCTATATTTGATACAAAAAATGCAATGAAAGATATTACAAATAGAGAAAATATTGAATTATTATAGTAAGTTAGCCATTACGGACCTCTTCCTTAATTAATTATTTCAAGGAATAGATAGGAGAAATTAAAATGCAGTATTTTGTACATGAAAGTAGTTACATCGATGATGATGTTAAGATAGGAGAGGGAACAAAGGTATGGTATTTTAGTCACATCCATTCTGGAGCTGAAATTGGAGAAAAATGTTCAATTGGACAGAATGTAAATGTATCTAACAACGTTAAAATTGGCACTGGGGTAAAGATCCAAAATAATGTTTCAGTATATGAAGGTGTAGAATTAGAAGATTTTGTGTTCTGTGGTCCATCTATGGTGTTTACTAATGATTTAACGCCGAGAAGTAAATACCCAAAAGGTAATGCTGCATATGTAAAAACATTAGTTAAATATGGTGCTACTATAGGAGCAAATGCAACGATTGTTTGTGGTAATACGATTGGCAGTTGGGCTATGATAGCTTCTGGTGCAGTAGTTACAAAAGACGTTCCAGATTATGGGCTGATGGCAGGTGTTCCTGCAAAACTAATTGGTTGGGTATGTGAATGTGGGCTTCCTCTTAATGATGGTTATAGTTGTAAAGAGTGTGATAGAAATTATGAATTAAGAGAAAATAAATTAATTGAAATAATTAAATAACAGGAAAGAGGTAGATTATGCAGTTTCGAGACTTAAAAGCTCAATATACTCAGTATAAATCAGCTATAGATGATTCTATCCAAAATGTGTTGAATAGTGGCCAATATATAGGCGGTAAATCAGTAAATGAACTTGAAAAAGAACTAGCTGAATACGTAGGTGTTAAGCACTGTATAACATGTGCCAACGGAACAGACGCTTTATCTTTGGTCTTAATGGCGTGGGATGTAAAAGAAGGTGACGCTGTTTTTGTACCTGACTTTACATTCTTCTCAACGGGAGAAGTGGTATCATTTAACGGAGCGACACCAGTTTTTGTAGATGTTGATGAAAAGACATTCAATATTGATCCTGAAAAGCTTACAGAATCAATTAACAAGGTGAAACAAGAAGGAAGCTTGAATCTTAAAGTAGTTATACCAGTGGATTTGTTTGGTCTCCCAGCTAATTATGATGAAATCGAGAAGATTGCCCAAAAGTACGATTTGCTTGTTTTGGAAGACGGTGCGCAAGGATTTGGTGGGAATATTAATGGTAAAATGGCCTGCAGTTTCGGTGACGCTGCAACTACTTCCTTTTTCCCAGCTAAGCCTTTAGGGTGTTATGGGGACGGTGGAGCAATCTTTACAGATAGTGATGAAACAGCTGAACTGCTTCGCTCTTATAAAGTACATGGAAAAGGCAATAATAAATATGACAATGTAAGAATTGGTGTCAATTCCAGATTGGATACTTTACAGGCTGCTATCTTGCAAGTGAAATTAAAGGCATTTATAGAACATGAACTTGATGGAGTAAACAGCGCTTATCAAATATATAATGAAAAACTGCAAAATATTGTGGAAACACCCTTTATTCCAGAAGGATATTATTCTAGTTTTGCCCAATATACAATAAAACTTGAGTCAAAAGAACAACGAGATGCTTTGCAGGCTAAGCTGAAAGAAAATGATATACCAAGTATGATTTATTATACAAAACCAATGCATCGTCAACAAGCATTCACAGACCTATTATTTGAAGACGGAGATTTTGCTGTAACAAATAAACTTTGTGATATCGTCCTTTCACTTCCAATGCATCCATATCTAAAAGAGGAAGAAGTTACAAAGGTATGTGATGTAATACAAAAATTTATGAGTGTTTAATATCAATAGGGAAGAGGTATCGTTATGAATTTTGCGATTGTCGGATGTGGATTTATAGCAAAAAAGCATGCAACAGCAATAGAAAAAATAGACATTGCAAAGCTCGTTGCAGTCTGTGATAAAGTTCCAGCTACAATGGAATATTACAAAGAAGAATATGATGCAGAAAAGTATACTGAACTAGAACAAATGCTAGAAAAAGAGAATATTGATATAGTTTGTATTTGTACGCCTAGTGGTTTCCATACTTCCATTGCAGTTCAAATAGCAGAAGCTAAAAAGCATATTATTGTGGAGAAACCAATTGCGATGACGATTGAAGATACTGATAAGATAATAGATGCTTGTACGACTAATAATGTAAAATTAAGTGTTGTTCATCCTAACCGTTATAGACCGGTAGTACAAGAACTGAGGAAAATATTGGAACAGGATTTGTTAGGAAAGATAAGCCATGCGAGCTGTATAGTGAATTGGAACCGGAATCAGGAATATTATGATCAAGCTCCTTGGAGAGGAACTAAACAGCATGGTGGTGGAGTTTTAATGAATCAAGCAATTCATAATCTCGATTTATTGTTATGGTTTATGGGGCTTCCTAATCAAGTGTTTAGTATGGAAGCAACAAGGTTTAGGAATATAGATGCTGAAGACGTGTCTGTCGGTGCAATTAAATTTGGTTCAGGTGCACTTGGAACAGTAGAAGCATCAACTACTGTGTATCCTAAAAATTATGAAGAGTCTATCACAATATTCGGTGAAAAGGGTACGGTGAAAATTGGTGGTACAAACGCCTTATATTTTGAACATCTTGATATTATTGATATGCCAGATAACGAAATCAAAGAATTGAAAGAAAGTATTAAAGCAAATCCATGGGGTACTCCTGGACATCAGTGGATTATAGAGGACATGGTTAGTGCAATTAATGAGGATCGAGAGCCAGCAGTTACTGGTGAGGACGGTAAGAATGCTTTAAAACTAGTATTATCTTTCTATGAATCTGCAAAATTAAATCAACCGGTAATATTTTAATTTGAAAATGGTAGTCCAAGAGGTGTGCGAAAAAAAGTAACTGACTAATGGTGCAGATGCTAAAAGGTTCATTGAATACTTGGATTTATAGATAAATGATACGACAAATAATTTATATCATTCTATATTTTCACAGAAAAAATTATTGAGATGTGTGAACTTCTTTTACTTAACCTACCTATGGGGATATCATGTTTAGATTCTAGTTTGGAATAGAAACAGCAAGTTCATTAGAAGAATCTCATGAGTTAGGTTGAATAAGAAATTAAATTAAATTCCATAGAGAGGGGGAATTTAACCTAATGAAAATACTAGTAACTGGCGGTGCTGGATATATAGGGTCACATACATGTGTTGCTTTGGTAAAAGCTGGACACTCAGTAATTATAGCTGATAATCTTTGTAATAGTAATCGTGATACTGTTGAGAATATCATCGACATTACAGGTAAAGAAGTTACTTTTTATGAGATTGATGTAACGGATATACAAGCCATTGGTACTATCTTTGCTAATCACGATATAGAGGGTGTTATTCACTTTGCTGGACTTAAGGCAGTAGGTGAATCTGTAGAAAAGCCACTCGATTATTATCACAACAACATCAGCAGTACAATGGTACTAGCTAGAGCCTGTCAGAAATATGATGTAAGGAGATTCGTCTTTAGTTCCTCAGCAACAGTATATGGGGATAACAAGGTTCCA
Organism: Halobacillus seohaensis; assembly: GCF_042663045.1. Lineage (NCBI taxonomy): Bacteria > Bacillati > Bacillota > Bacilli > Caryophanales > Bacillaceae > Halobacillus > Halobacillus seohaensis. Next base: position 32,148 of record NZ_JBHSZV010000026.1, read on the forward strand.
TTTGTAGAGACTATGAATCTTTTGCCAACCACAAACCCTTATGGTGAAACGAAAGCAATGAGTGAACGAATTCTAACTGATATTGCTAAAGCAAACCCTTCATTCTCAGTATCTCTCCTTAGATATTTTAATCCAGTGGGAGCCCATGAAAGTATGTTAATTGGAGAAGCACCTAATGGAATCCCAAATAATCTCATGCCATACGTTAGTCAGGTAGCTAAAGGGAAAAGGGATAAGCTTCGAGTCTTTGGGAATGACTATCCGACAATAGATGGTACAGGTGTAAGAGACTATATTCATGTGTTAGATCTGGCTGAAGGCCATGTCGCAGCACTGGATAATCTCATAGAAGGAGCTCATATCTATAACTTGGGAACTGGGAAAGGTACAAGTGTATTAGAATTAGTGAAGGTTTTTGAAGAAGCTAATGATATTGAAGTACCTTATGAAATCGTAGACCGTAGACCTGGGGATATTGCTTCATGCTATGCCGATGCTTCAAAAGCTAAGAAGGAACTAGGTTGGACAGCAAAACGTGATATTATCGCCATGTGTAGAGATGCTTGGCGGTTTGGGAAGAATAATAAGAATTAGTTTAATATTGGGGTTTGCCCCACTAGCCTTGCACGTAAGTAAAAGTATCCTATTTATAGAAAAATATTACATTTGTTTTTTGGCTGAAAATCAAAAAAAGGAAAGAGGTGCTAATATAAACTCATTCCCTTTTTTTACATATTAAAATTGTCCTTTATTTTTTCTTCTTTGTCTTTCTCACTAAAGCAACATCTCCATATACCGGTTCCTTTTTGGTAGGAGGTATAGGGACCTTTTGCGGCCCCTTTGATTTTTTCTTTTTTCGGTTTAACTCTTTTACAAACTCTTTCCGGGATAGATACAAGTAAGTTTGTAAAAGACGAAAAAATGGCCATATGGTTTTAGAAGTCCCGATTTGAAGTTTGATAATCAATGACGCACTGTACGCAATTAAGGCTAAAAACATCTGATTCCAAATGCCTTGAGGCTTTGTGCTCCAAATCTTTGTGAATTTCAAATGTCCTTTTATCCACTTGAAGAAAAGCTCTATGATCCACCGGTTCTTGTAGATTTCTAGGATTTCTTCATCCGTTAAATCAAAACGGGTGGTCAGAATTCGGTACATCCTGTCCTTGTCATCTGTAAATTCAATATATCTTACAGGGATATCTGAGATGCCAAAATTGACGATTTCATCTCGCACCACATTTGGAAGCGTAGGTGTATACTTCTTTACCGTATAGAGGACTAAATTCTTAGTAATACGGGTGACGAAGGATATCCCCTTGTTTAACCAATCTGTTACATTTTTCTTCGAAGGATAGCCTCGATCCATGACATAAGTAGTTTCATCTTCTTCAATAAGGAAATCTGAACTTTCAAAGTCACTTACTTTACCCGTTGAAGGAACGATTTTATCTGGAAAACAGATATCTTTAGAAACAACAGTGAGGCGTGTATGCATCTTCACACCGTTATGCCCTTGAGAAATGTAAGTCCAATCACAAAGGTTTTCAGGTAATCTTAATATTGGGGTCTGACCCCCGGTGCGTTAAAGTGCTAAAGTGAATATGGAAAAATCCCTGGTTCTCATGCTGTCAGTGCAACAGCTGGAACCAGGGATATTTTTATATTAAAGTAAGCGGAAAATAATGCCCACCTTCTAATCCTCCTAATGGCTGTGAGATACTACAGTCAGAAT
>NZ_JBHSZV010000027.1:0-152275 GCF_042663045.1 Halobacillus seohaensis
AACTGTAATATTTTTCTATAAATAGGATACTTTTACTTACGTGCAAGGCTAGTGGGTCTGACCCCCGGTGCGTTAAAGTGTTAAAGTGAATATAAGAAAACCCCTGGTTCTCATGCTGTCAGTGCAACAGCTAGAACCAGGGATTTTCTTATCCATAGGGTTACATTAGTGGTGTCTTACATTTATCCATTAATCAACACTAACATTGTTGGTGTATGCCAGTATCCACATCAGATGCTTTCCATGATAAGATGAAAGAAGCATTGATAATACATAAAGGGTGAGGAAAATGAAAGGTAATCAGATTAATCCACGGTTTATTCAAATGCTAACAGGACGCAAAAAGGAAGATGTGAAGGAAAATCCATCTATTGTCGATCTAAAAAGCGATCATACAAAAGTGATTGTTGAAAATAGAGAGAGTCTAAGACCAGAGTCGCTCAATTCATTCAAACTTAAATGTGGTCATTGCAATCAGAATGGAATATATGAAGTTGGAAAAGTGGCCATAAATGTTATGGATAAGAAAAAGCCGACTCATGAAGATTTTCAACTAAATGGTTATTTTCGCTGTAAACACTGTAATGCGGCAGGGGATTGGGAGTTGCCTACTGATTTGATGATGCTCGGTATTACGGCAATGATTACTCCAGAAAAGATGGCCGACCGTTGTTTCGTAGGCAAAAATGCTATGTTTGATGGGTCCTCCCACCGATTTGCAACGGATGGGGAAGAGCACCTGTTGGATTTGCTAGAACAGAATCCTAAAGATGCATTCTTATGGAATAGGCTCGGAAATCTTTTTCAAACGTGTGGGAGGCCTGAGTTGGCTGCTGCCTCCTTTGAAAAATCAATATCCTATCAACCGGATCAGCTGGAGTCGCAGTATTCTCTTGGGTTTCTCTTTGAAGATGTAGGCGAGTTTGAGAAGGCGGCGGATCATTATGAAAAAGTGCTAATTGCTGCCGAGAGTTATAAGGAATTCGACGCCCCTAAACTGAGAGACATGCTAGCGAGTACATTGAATCTTCTTTTCTGCATACACCTGAAGACGGATGAGACTATTCCATTTCTGTCTGAATATGTGAGAGATAGGATAAGTGAAGTTGTGCAATTTAAATTTACTCGTGTCTTGGATTGGAACCCTGTTTTAGACCCGGCGGATTATACAACTTTTTATCCGCTTGCTGAGGCTTTCATGGGGGAACAAAGTAAACAGATTCCGAAGTCGGAACAGGTGAACCTTCCTAGTTCTGGGAGTGGAAAGAAGAAAAAGCGTAAGAAAAGAAGAAAGCGATAATAACGAAGTTGCTTAGATTATTGACTGACTGCAGAAATAGTTAAATATGGAAGAAGGTAGGGAGACTATCAAAAGCTTCTACCGCTAGAACAACACATCTGGGGTCAGGTCTTTCACACGCAACAAACGTTTATAACTACATACGGTAGAAGGCCCTGACCCCACTTCTCGTCCAGAACACCAGATCTTGCTGACGCTCCTTGATGGCCACATGATCAAAGAGATATTGTTTTTAGTTTCAAGTTTTGCTCGGAAACGGAAATCACAAGAAGCTTTAAAAATGGTGGTAAAAATACGAGAGATAAACAACAAATTCGTGTTACAATAGAAGATACACAATAGCACCGGTTTCACAATGAGGTTTAGGCTCATTTCCCGAGAAGGGAGGTGACGCCATGACATTGTTCGAAGCCATGATGTACTCAGTGAACTTTACAACATTGATGATTTTAATACTCACCGTTCGCAATAAAAAATAACCCCCTTGTGCTTTAGCCTGGCGCAGGGGGTTAATTCTCTTAGAGCGTAACCCTTTTTGTTGGGTTCGGTCTATTGTTAGCCGTCGGTGGTACAACACTGACGGCTTTATTAGTTTATTCAATATAGCTAGTTCTATGTTCATTGTACCACGAAAACAAGGCTTGTACACGTTTCATATAGTTGGAATCATGAGTCCTCACGACGGAACTTATGGTTTCTTTTAATCTGTCATAGCTTTTTTATTCTTTATTAAAACAGTAGTATGTGACGGAAGTACTAAAATTGATTTCCTTTTCTTAGCATCCTTATGACTAGAATAAATTTTCTTTCCTTTTCTAGAAACCGATATTGCGACCGCCTGATCGGAAATATTATGATACACTTCAAAAGACTTATTTTGATAAGAACGGGTAAATGCAATGATTTGCGGATTACTCACTTGTATCTCTTGTAGATCTCCCTTTTGAAGTTCAACATGCTTATGACGAAGGCGGATCAATTCACGGTAATGATTTAATAAAGAATCTTTTGAATGATCTTGTGCTTCGACAGATACCCCATTATCACCTGTATTATATTGTGGCGTTTCCCAGCTTGTTTGACCTTCACCATCCCCCTCGTACCACCGAAAGGGTTCGCGGATAAGTTCGTCGGGTTTCTCACCAGTCATCCCGATTTCTTCCCCGTAATAAAGGAACGGGTTTCCAGGGAGCGTCAAAAGAATGGAAGCGGCTGACTTTGCTTTGTCCCCAATACTATACAATTCACTCATCACGCGATTTTGGTCATGATTTGTTAAAAAGATGGCATCTATTTTATTATGATTATATTTATTATACAACTCATCTGTATACATCGCCGTCGTTACTACGCCTTGGTCAAACGTATCATTAACAGAACGGACAATCGTACTGGCTAAATCAAAATTAAAAAGGGAATCGAGTGATTGATAGTACGGGGCTATCACTTGGGGTTTATGCCATACTTCTCCCACTAAATAGGCCTCTTGTTTAGTTTTCTTCATGGCATCACGAAAATCATTCCACCATTGTATGTTTTTATCGGCCCCTTCTTCTGTATCCCCATCATAAATATATAACGCTGCATCTAATCGAAAACCATCAACTCCTTGGTTAAGCCAAAACCTCCCAATATCTTTCATTTCTTTTCGTACGTCTTGATGATCAAAGTTTAAGTCAGGCATTCCGTGCCAAAAAACCCCATAATAAAATCCTTCACCGTTTGGATTTTTATGCCACAGCTCTTGTCCCCATGCCCCTCTTTGACCAAGGTCTGTCTCATCATCCGCCCACACGTAATAATCTCGATAGTTACTGTTCGGGTTGGAACTCGCTTCCTTAAACCATGGGTGCTCACTACTTGTATGGTTAATGACTAGATCTATGATCACTTTAGTGTTCCGTTTATGGGCTTCAGACACAAGATTTTGAAAGTCTGCTAACGTGCCATAAATAGGATCCACACTATAATAATCCGTTACATCATATTTATGATAGCTCGGCGATGGGTTAATAGGCATCAACCAGAGGCCATCGACTTGTAAACTTTTTTTACTGTGGGGATTTCCATCATTTAAATAATCTAACTTTGCTGTAATCCCGTTTAGATCCCCATGTCCGTCTCCGTTTGAATCATAAAAAGAGTTCACATAGATTTCATAGAAAATACCGTTAGTACTATTATTTTTCATTTCATTAGCCCCGCTTCCGCATAATAAACCACAGTAAAATCTTACCATGAGGAAAAAATGATCGCAATTAATATTTTGAAAATTCAGTATAGGTAAAATGTACGAAGTTGGAGGTTTTGTGTTTCAAAAGGGGATGAATGAGGTAAGAGAAAAACAATCAAGCAGCTATTCTTTACATAATCAGAAGCTTTGGTAAACAGATGAGGAGGGAAATGATGAGTGATGTACAATTAATTCCATATAAGACCGAAGAAATATTAGACGTAAGCTCTGAAGTACCTGAAGGAATTGACATGATTGAAGCTGAAGCCCTTTGGGAGCGAACGGATCAAGGGAAAGGTCAAGTTGTAGCCATTATCGATACAGGCTGCCAAACCGACCATCCAGATTTAAAAGGAAGGATTATTGAAGGAAGGAACTTCACGACGGATTACGATAGCGATGAGATGAATTTCAGTGATAACAACGGTCACGGAACTCATGTTGCAGGTACGATCGCTGCAGTTGAAAATGGCAATGGGGTCGTCGGTGCTGCTCCTCAGTCTAACCTCCTGATATTAAAAGTGTTAACAGGGGTAGGCAATGGAAATATGGAATGGATTATTAATGCGATTGATTATGCAACAAACTGGGAAGGACCAAACGGTGAAAAGGTAAGGGTCATATCGATGTCGCTAGGAGGACCTACAGACGTTCCGGAATTGCATGAATCAATACAAGAAGCCCTCAAAAAAGATATATCGGTCGTTTGCGCTGCAGGAAACGAAGGGGATGGACGTGCAGATACCCCTGAGCATGCCTATCCAGGTGCCTACAATGAAGTCATTCAGGTCGGTGCGATTGATTTCGATCGTAATCTTGCAGAGTTTACGAATACAAATGATGAAATTGACCTCGTCGCTCCTGGTGTTAACATATTATCCACCTACACAGGAGGGAAGTATGCTAAACTATCAGGCACTTCAATGGCCACTCCTCATGTATCGGGAGCCCTTGCTTTACTTATCAATTTAGCAGAAGGTCAATTTGAAAGAAGCATGACGGAAGCAGAAATATTCTCCCAGCTTATCAAGCGGACGATCCCACTCGGATATTCAAAAAAAGGAGAGGGAAATGGGTTAATATCTCTTGCTTTAGTAGATAAATTCGATCAACTATATAGAGTGCATAATAAACAGAGCCGTTCCTCGGTCTCTGTTAATAGAAGCAGATAATCTATTGATATGAAAAAAGCCAGAATCAGTGCCACTGATTCTGGCTTTTTTAGTTGATCAAATCATAAATACTAGCTGTGTCCATGATTGCCTATCCTCCGAAAAATATGTAATGTAACTTTAAAGTAATTGTAACATTTGTAATATTATGAATATATGTTATAATAAAAGTACAAGTTCTACATCAGAATGAGCACTATTATCGAATGGGGTGATTACTGTGACTCTGTTTGAAGCGATAAGCATAATGATAAGTTTTGGTTTGCTGATAACGTTTCTACTCAAAGGGGACAGTAATGTTTAATTTTAACTCATTCTGATCGAATCCAGGGCATGGAGGTACCCTGGATTATTTATGTTTTTTTATTAGTGTTAGTCAGTGCGTTCGAGTGATAAAGTACTTTAATATATCAGAGGATGTCTTGTTGAGAGTAATCTCGGCAAGGCTTTATTTTTTGTTTCCAGAATTCATCTCTCATTTACGGTAGAAAAGAAGGAAAAAAGCCTACCTAACGCCTTTACCGCAAGAACCGCACACCTGGGGTCAGGTCTCTCAAACTCAACAACCATGTAAAACTCCATACGGCAGAAGGCCCTGACCCCACTTCTCGTTCAAAACACCACATCCAGCTGACCTCCCTGATGGACGCATGATCAAAAAGCTACAGGTCCTAGTTTCAAGAAGATCAGTTTTGTTGTCGATTTCAAGGAAGTCTTGGTGATAGTTTCAAAATAGGGGGTTAATTTAAAAATCCCTTTAATTTTTGATGTGTAACGGTTTGGGCTTTATGCCTGTCTTCACCCTATGAAGGATAGGCATACCCTTCATGACTTAGTCAAAACCTCGTAGCATCATGGTTTTTGGTTTATAGTAATACGTATTTCTAACATCCATTGCGGCTCCGCTACTATCTAAGAACAACATTGTCCCTGTTATGTTCATGAGCTCTAAAATTTGAAATACTTCCCGAATACATTTTTTATTAATAAACACTTTTGTGAGGGTCGGAGGTGCTTGGGTTCCATTGTAATCGAGGGGTTTCGATTCTTGAATGTGATCCATATATTCTTCTAAATCATCAAAACCTAATGAATGATAATCTAACGTATCATATAAAAACGCGCCTTGCTGCCGTTGCATTCGGGCATTGCTTTTTCCAGGTTGCCGAATAAATTGCAGTGTATTCCCTGGAAACCCTTCGTCAAATAGATGAGTGGATGGGGAAAGGAAGCTTTGATAAACCCGTTCATCAAACTCTCCACTTGCCTTAGCCCAATGATGAGCCAATTGGTTTATATTCAGCGCGTAAACAACGACATACTCCTCTTCGCTTTCGGCCTCTTTGATATCTTCTAAGCCATTAAAAGAAAAGAATAACGCTACATAAGGCGAATAGGTGAAGTCTAGGTATGGAGTCGGTACACCGTGATGCTGTGCATATTCCAACCAATCAAGGTGATTATTCTCTTCAAAGGGCATCTGTCCCAATTTGGCTAAATTGGTTTTAAATTGATCAAGAAGTCCCACCATATCCGAGCTACGTGACTCTTGTTCAAAACTTTTAAAACGTGCCCAAGTCGTATGTAATCGCCACTTTGTATCTTGTTGTCCTCGAAAGACAATCGTCTCCTTTGAAAGGGACATATTTTGTAAGCAACGTAAAGCATCATCAAAATGATCCTGTGTGATCTTTTCAATTGTCACGAATCGATCCCCCTAACACGATTTTTACGGAAATAAGTGGTTCGTCCTCTTTAGCATTCTTCAAAAACATGATTCTTATGAATGAACGATTTAGACCCACTGGCCGTATTTTTAAATTTATAGGACACCTCCTACTAACTCCTTTCGATTATAGATTCGAAGGGGTTATTTTTCATGCCCAAAAATAAAGGAGGAAACGGTAGATGAACTACATTAAAGAGTTAAACGCATTTTACAATCAAATCGAACTACATTCACTTTCAAGCTCAGCGATTGTGTTATGGGGAGCTTTGATGCATTTCAACAACATATCAGGATGGAAGAAGGAATTCTCGGTGGCGGCTTCATCGTTACGATCAAGATCGGGTTTAAGAGAAAGTTCTTTTAATCGGGGGTGTACGGAACTAAAGGAGAAAGGTTTCATCAAGCACCGTTCCGTTCACCGAAATCATGCTCCGATTTATCAAATGTAAGCAACGGAACGGCCCTGTGGGGAATGTGGGGGTAAGGTTTATGATGGAGTATGAAAGTTCGTGGATGTTTAGTATTAGCGATTGAGCAGAAAATTGTGTGAATTATCCAAAATATTGGGATTATGCTCAAAACCTTTCATAATCTGTCGTAAATATAAAGGTGGAGGTAGTCCTTCACCTGGCTGGGCAGAAGTTTAATATAATTTTTAATGGGTAAAACAAGGTGAGGCCCTTTGGATATTGCTCTTTTGGAATCTTCTAAAGAGGTTTCTAAGAGAAGGGGCTTTATAAATCCCCTCTCAGATAAACTTAGACATCGAAAGGAAAATAAAATAGTGTCATCTATCAATGATTTAAAAGAAAAAATAGAACAGACAAGACAAAAAATGTATCGAGCCTATAAGAATAATCCTAATGATCCTCAAGTACTTATCATTTCCCAAACACTGGATATGCTTTTAAATGAGTTAGAACGTAAGAAGGGGAATTCAAAAAAATAATACGACTCATTCGGTAAGTCTATTTATCGAATGGGAGAAAACGAATTCCCTTCCTCTTAGCTGCATCTTTCATAAGGTGAAGTTCAGAATACATAACTTCAGATAAAATTCCTTTTTTAATGTTTTTATGGATTTCATCATGAAGGCCCATCAATAATTCAAGTGGAATATCATCGTAGACTGATGTTACTTCGTGAAAATTTATTTGTTGGTTTAACATTATTATAGTTCCTCTTCCTCATCTATTTTGCTGATCTTTTCCTTTGAAAGCGATTTCATAATTATATTTTATCATGATTCTGGTCATTCGAATAGGCTTTTTTATTGAGGTCTTATTATTGGGGTACCACTCTGCGATAAAGGATTGTGGTTCTAGTCTCTAATAGTAGACTATGAAAACAAGGAATCATATAATGGAAATATTCACTAGGGTCAGGAGTTTTAGTAATGAAGAAAGTTTCCATGTATGTATACGCAGCCATCATTAATTTATATATTGTGCTCTTTTATGTTACTCGTTCTTTTCAAAATGATGACTTGCTAATGATTCTTTCCTTATTAGGGGTCTTATCTTTACTTTTCTCTTTCTTTTATTTAACGGCTCGGAAACGATTCCTTCCATTATTTTTGATTTTATTTGCCTTTTTTATTTTAATTACATCCCAATCATCCCTTCTCGAGGGACTTCTTCAAGGATTTCGCCAAATGACAAGTTTGATCGCGATCTTATTAATTGTTCCGATTATTAGTTGGATTTTGGACGAAGAACCATACATAGAGAAAATCATGGCATTGGCGGGCAATTTTTTAAATACGAGCCGAAGATTTTATTTTGGGATCATGATGATTACCCAAATTTTATCCTTCTTTCTTCTATTTGGATCGATTCAGACAGTTTACCAGTTTATCCAGGGGTTGTTAGGAAATAGAAAAGGAGAAGCTTGGGAAAATTTTAAAGGAACAGCTTTATTGCGTGCTTTTTCACTTTGTACGCTGTGGGTTATTAGTATTCCGAGCTTTGTTTTTATCGTCAATTTTTTAGATGCTTCTTTATGGCTTTCGATGCTGCAGGGTGCTTTTATTTCGTTAGGTGCGGTAATTATTGCCGTTATTTTTTCTCACTTTGAAGAAAAGCATTATAACATTGATATTACGTCTGCCCTTAAAGAAGAGATCGAAAAAGCTATTGGTTCGCAAGTCAGAGGAAAGTTAAGTCGTGAAGTGATTGAATTCATTTGTCTCTTTATCTTAATATTTGGCACGATATTTTTTCTGCACGGGGTGTTTGGTTTAGAAATTCTGCTCATTATACCTCCTGTGATTTTAAGTTATACGCTTCTTTATTTCTTTTCTAAGCGAAGATTCACGAGCTTACGGAAGAATGTAAGGCATTATTTTACGGGATATTTAGAATCGAAATCGCAACAGTTTAGCATTCTATTATCCGTAGGCCTTGTGATTGTTGCTTTGAATCTATCTGGATGGGGTGAGATGCTCATTGATGGTATTTTAGTGATGGAAGAAACCATTCCTTTTATAAATATCTTGAGTATTTTACCTTTTGTTCCTATGGTGCTCAGTTTCTTTGGCATTGGCCCGTTGCCCGTATTAGTTTTAGTTGGTGGGGTGTTGCAACATGTGGCTTTACCGTACCCGCCGGAGCTGTTAGTGCTATCGATAACGTCAGGAAGTGTCATTTCTGCGTTGCTATCACCATTTATTCTTCCGGCTATTGTGCTGAGCAGTGAAAATGGGCTAAGTATTTTTAAAAATGGCTTTCAATTTAATATTTTATATGCGGTTGCTTTTTATACGTTCGTTCAAGCTTACTTGCAGATTGTCTCTATCACTCTTTAAAACGAGCTTCTTGCTAAATTTGCAGTTAAATGAAGAATAAAGCAGGAAGACACTTTTTTTTGTTGAATCATTAAACATAGGGGGCTTGTTTATGCAATCGATAAAGTTAAACAAAGTGTTTCATTTGGAAAATAACAATGAAATTAATTTCTCTAGAGGTTTATTGCTTATTGATGATCAAGGGTCTCTTGATAATTGGAGAGTAAGTTTAACGAAAGTTCAAGATACTCATGTTTTTATGGAGGATTACAAATCAGAGAACGAGTTCCGTTTGAATTTGCTTGATTTTGATGGGAATAGTTATATAGGAAGCTTAGCTGTTGATATGATTTCCGCTAACACCACTGTTTTGATGGTATCTAAAGGTGAGCTTAATGGAGAGTGAAGAAGCCAACCTTATAGGCATGTTTACTCTTAGAATAAAGAATTGGGAATGAGAGACCATTCGATCGTTATTTAAATGATCGAATGGTTTTTGTTTTGTGAAATTCTTTTAATCATGTGTGCATTGGTGAGCGTCGGGAGGATATGGTGTTCTGGATGAGAAGTGGTGTCAGGGTCTTCTGCGATATTAGTAGTTGATGATTGTTGAGTTGCGAGACCTGACCCCAGATGTGTGGCTCTTGCGGTAAAGGCTTTTTGGTAGGCTTTCTATCTATCAGTAGACATCGTTTCCTAACACTGCATAGGAGTTTTTCGTGTCCAATTGGAGTTTACTTTTTGAAACAGACGTTTATACTTATTGAAATGCTTCCAACCTTTTTAACAATCCCTCCATATTTGTAGATAATTCCACCGTTTCTTTAGATAATTCCTCCATCTCTCCCGATGTAGTGCGGAAACTGTGTTGGGGCCTTTTTTAAGGCAATCTCCTTCAAACACCGCCATTTCTTTATCGCTAAAACATAGAATATAATATTACCGATTTAATAATGGAAAAGTGAAGATAGAAAGGAGGATTTTATATGTTTAAATTGTATTTAGATCCAGGGCACGGTGGTAATGATACAGGTGCTTCTGGACATGGTTTGCTTGAAAAAGAAATAAACTTAGATATTGCGTTACGAATCCGTGATATTCTCAACAATGAATATCAGCAGGTTGAAGTAAATATGAGCAGAACAACGGACACTTCGGTTAGTTTACGTCAACGAACGAATCAAGCTAATGCTTGGGATGCAGACTATTTTTTGTCTATTCACTGTAATGCTTTTAATGGTTCAACTCGTGGTTATGAGGATTTTATTTATAGTGGATTGTCCAATTCATCCTCTACTGCCCAATACCAGAATGTCCTGCATGAGGCAATCATAGCTGTGAATGAATTAACGGATCGTGGCCAGAAAAAAGCGAATTTCCATGTCTTGAGGGAATCAACTATGCCTGCGCTCTTGACGGAAAATGGTTTTATTGATCATTCAGGCGATGCAGCGAAGTTGGCTGACGCCTCTTACCGTCAAAAAGTCGCCCGCGGACATGTGAATGGTCTAGAACGTGCTTTTAACCTTGAAAAATCAGCATCGGGAACTAGGTTGTATAAGGTGATTGCTGGCTCTTTCCTCGAAAGGGCGAATGCAGAAAAGCGAGTAGCTTACCTTGATACACATGGGATTTCATCCTTTATAACAGAAGTCTCTATATCTGGTAACACACGGTATCGAGTCCAGGCTGGTGCTTATGAAAGTAAAAGTAATGCAGAAAACCGTGTAGCTGAAGTGAAAAGAGCGGGGATAACAGATGCTTATATTATAGAAGAAGGTCAAGGTGACTCCGAAGTGTCGGGGTATAACATCTCAGGTTCCGTAATTTTGTCTCCGGAACAAATGGATCAATTTGTCCAAAAAATAAATCCAGATGCGCCATCATTAGGAATTTATTATTTAAACTTCGGGACTTACTACGGCCTTAGGGGTGATGTTGCATTTGCTCAGGCTCTTCATGAAACTGACTATTTTCGTTTTACGGGTATAGTTAACGAAAGTCAAAATAATTTTGCAGGAATAGGAGCCACAGGACCAGGTCAACCAGGGGCAAACTTTGCTACAGCAGAGGATGGAGTTTTAGCCCACATGCAGCATTTATATGCCTATGCTTCTACACAAGCTTTACCAGACAACTATCGTTTAGTGGATCCGCGCTTTGACCTCGTTCAGCGGGGAAGCGCAACCAAATGGGAAGCGTTAAACGGAAAATGGGCTGTTCCCGGCGATCAATATGGCCAATTGATTTTAGGGTTGTATCAAGACATCATCAACGCAAGTATAGATCAATTGGAAGATATTCTTGCACAAATAAAAGGTTAAGCTTCCGGTTCTTTGATTGAATTAATGAAGTAAATATGATAAAAATGAAAAGAAGAACAATGAAGAATTAAGAAATAATTTTCAAGTAAAACTGAATAGTATTCACTGCTAGGGGTGCTTTTAAAAGCTGAGAAAGACCGTTAACGTCTTAATCCTTACAATCTGAACTAGGTAATACTAGCGAAGAGAAGTGGTGTGTTGGACTATTGTTAACTAGTGTTTAATATAATAGACATTTTTGTCACAACCTCACTTCTTTTGGAGAAGTGAGGTTTTTTGTTGTTATAAAACTTAACGAAAGGTGGATTAGAAAGATGGATAAAAACCTTCAATTGCTAATCCAACAAGTGGATGAGCGTAAGGAAGAGCTGATTGAATTATTAAAGGAGCTTATTTCATTTGAAACACCGGCACCGCCGGCCAGGAACACAAAAGAAGCTCAACAGTATGTAGCTGATTTTTTAAAAAGATATGGCTTTTCTATTGATCTTTGGGATGTATATCCTAATGACCCGAACGTTGTCGGTGTTTTAAAAGGCAGTGACTCCGAAAACTATAAAAGTCTTATCATCAATGGTCATATGGATGTTGCTGAAGTTAATGACGATGAAGAATGGGAAACTGATCCTTTCACTCCGACTGTTTGGGAGGATAAAGTTATTGGGCGTGGTGCAGCTGATATGAAGGGCGGTATCGCAGGAGCTTTATTTGCCATTCAATTGCTTCGTGAAAGCGGATTGGAACTGCCAGGTGATTTAACATTTGAATCGGTTATTGGGGAGGAAGTTGGTGAAGCCGGAACTTTACAATGCTGCAGGCGGGGCTATGATGCTGACTTTGCAGTAGTTGTAGATACGAGTGATTTACATATCCAGGGACAAGGTGGTGTAATTACCGGCTGGATTACCGTAAAAAGCAAACAAACATTCCATGATGCAACAAGAAAAGATATGATTCATGCTGGCGGAAATCTATTTGGGGCTAGTGCGATTGAAAAGATGATGAAAGTTATTGAAGGACTTCAGGAACTTGAGCGACACTGGGCAGTAACAAAAAGCTACCCTGGATATCCGTCTGGCACCACTACCATCAACCCGGCTGTCATCGAAGGTGGACGAAATGCAGCCTTTATTGCTGATGAGTGCAGGTTATGGATCACTGTCCATTTTTATCCGAATGAAACGTATGAACAGGTGAAAGAGGAAGTGGAACAACATATTTTAAATGTAGCTAAAGGGGACCTTTGGTTAAAAGAAAATCCACCTACCTTTGAGTGGGGAGGTTCATCAATGATTGAAGATCGCGGAGAAATTTTTCCTTCCCTTGAAATTGATCCAGATCATTTAGGTACGCAAATGTTAGCTCAATCGCACGAAAACGTAAGTGAAAAGGGAGCTGTTGTTGATGTTTCCCCAACGGTTACTGATGGCGGCTGGTTAAGCGATGCTGGTATTCCGACGGCTATTTATGGACCAGGGGATCTAAACAATGCTCATGCTGTTAATGAACAAGTATCGATCCCTCAACTGATCGAATATACGAAAGTGATTCTGCAATTCATTTATACATGGAGTCATACAAATTCAAAAGAAAAGATGGGAGAGGAAATGGATGACATTTAGTGAACGATTATATGAAAAGTTACAACCCATATGGAGGAAAAATCATTCGCACCCGTTTGTGCAAGGATTAGGGGATGGCTCTCTTGATCCAGATAAGTTTCGTTTCTTTATGATTCAAGACTACTTATACCTTATTGAATATTCAAAACTATTTGCTTTAGGCAGTTTCAAAGCTGATGATGTTGAAACCATGGGGATATTCGCCAAGCTTCTGGATTCAACCTTAAATGAAGAAATGTCCCTTCACCGCCAGTATGCTGCTAAATTCGGGATTACTGAACAAGAGCTTGAGAACGCGAAACCTTCTCCGACCACCTTAGCCTATACCCATTACATGTTGCACGTCGGTCAAAATGGCACATTAGCCCACCTTGTTGCAGCCATTCTTCCTTGCATGTGGAGCTATTGGGAAATTGGAAAAGAACTCGATGAGATACCAGGAGCAAGCGATCACGATCTTTATGGAGAATGGATTAGAATGTACAGTTCGGACGACTTTGGTGAACTCGCCCAATGGTGCATTCAACTTCTTGATGACTTGACTGAAGGTAAGCCTGTGGAAGAGTTGGAGAAACTGGAGGAAATTTTCTTGAATACGACTCGGTTTGAATATATGTTTTGGGATATGGCTTATAACAAAGGAATGTGGCCAACGGACGATTAAGTTCAAGAGGGAAATATGCGGGAGCGCGCCAGCTGGATGTGGTGCTAGACGGGAAGTGGGGTCAGGGCCTTCTGTGATATTGGTAGTAGAAGGTTATGAGTGTGAGAGACCTGACCCCTATTCTAATAAAATGATTGTGATTATATGTAATCAAATACTACTAAATAAAATAGTGCACAAAGGACCGAAAGAATTAACGCTAACAGTTTGTTCACATGATGAATTCGTATCATAGGAAACATTAAAACAACAAACAAAGAAGACCATCCATAGTGCCATCCATTGTGGTAAGTTAACACACCGAACTCCTTGCCTCCCCACTCAAGGATTAAAAAAACAACGATCCATTTTAATGTGTATATAAGTTGTTTCTTAAATACACTAGGATAACTCGATAAAAAAATGAAAGCTACTAAAGGGTTGATAATCAGATTGTGTGAGAAATGAACGTTCATTAGATTGAAAATTGAATCTTGTTGAAGTTCCCACAAATGAAAATGACTATGTGATATAAACTCGTAAAGGAAAGTCGCTAGGGAGATGTATATCATTGTAGGGTAATAGTGCTCCCAGTTTTTCCAATCCCCTTTAATTAAAGAAAGTATTATAACTAATATTACGAGAGTTAAGTTCAAATTCTTTCCCCTCACTTTTATAATCTTATAATAGTTTTCACCATAAAACGAACATGTAATACCATTTTTTTACATAAATAAATAAATATACCTATAGAGTAAGAGGCCAACCAGAAAAGTATCTGGTTGGCCTCTTGTTTTATAAAAAAATTGTGACTGATTACTCTCCTGTACAATTACAAGATGGCATACCAGGGACGATTCCACTTGTTGGATGTAGTCTTTTCTGAATGCATTGTTGTTCAAGCGTATTGGTTAATAATTGTTGGATAATGGTTGATTTTGCCGTTGCAAATGAAGGGTCAGCTAAATTTCTTTCTTCTAGTGGGTCTGTTGCTAGATTGTATAACTCAAACTGATCTGGAACAGGTTCTGTTTTTATTGTCGTTAGGCAGGTCGAGCACTGGATTGAAGTATTCTCAATTGAATCTCCTTTTGTTACGACAGTATCATTACAGCCAGGATCACTCCAGAACTGAGGATTATCAAAATAACGAGCAAATTTCCAAATCTCTTCTTCGTTATTTCTTCCAGTTTTGAGCTTTGTAATTACAGCTTCAGTGTGATTAGGCTGAATGACCGATTCGTACGATTCACCTGTGGCCGTGGTTTGGTTCAGTCCTTTTGTAATATCATCATCAGACATAAAGTAAAGCGGTTCATTTGATCTGAAAAATGGATCATTTCCTTCGATTAATGGTTTCAAATTTCTTCCGACTAATGGATGAACTTCCGTGTGGTCTTTAGCGAGCTTTTTTTGGATAGTTTCAGCATCTATTCCAGCCAATCCTAGCAGTGTCGGCAGGATATCGACATGACTGGTTAGCTCATCAGTTTTTTCATTGTCAGAGAAAAGTTTTGGACTGTGAACGATCAATGGAACGTGAATAGATTCTTCATACATGTTATACCACTTTTGATAGAGACCGCCGTGGGCCCCAAGAAGTTCTCCATGATCGGAGGTGAATAGTACGATTGTATTTTGATAGAAGCTTGACTTTTGAAGAGATTGAAAGACTTTATGCATTTGTTCATCGGCCTTCTTTTGCAAACTGTAATACAATTGCCGGTAAAAATTGTTGTCAATGATCGGTTGTAAAGCTTTGGGATAGGTAACGCGGTAACTTTCTTGGGCTTGTGGCTTAGTTGATAGTGACTCCCGGACGGTAGGTGCTGGTGGAATTATAGGAAGTGTTGGATCGATTTCAAAATTAAACTCTGGGGAAAGTTCGGTTAGTACACCATATAGCGCAATATCGTGTGGATTGACAAAAGAACTCATGATGAACCAAGGAGTATCGTCTTTATTTGATTGTGCATCAAGGGACTCGATCAGCTTCACACTCTCTTCTGCATAAACCTCGTCACGACCACTTGTACCTATGGCTGCTGATGAACCTGAATTCCTGGGATTAGACCCATGAGGTTCTGGACCAATCCATTGATCGAAGCCAAAAGAATCAAGTCGGTTAGATTTTTGATAAATGGATTCTTTTTCTTTATTTGGAACCCCAGTTGATGAGTTATAACTTGGGAACGCATTGTGTGTACCTGGAATTAAAATATCTTCATCTGAAGCGTGCCATTTTCCTTTCCAGAAAGTCTGATATCCCGCTGCGCGAAAATAGTCTCCCATAGTAGGTACTGTATTAGGGTCAAGCCAAAAGACATCAGGATCAAACGCTTCTTTTGCGACCCCTGTCGTTTGAGAAACTCCGTGAAGTGATGGATACTGCCCCGTATATAAAGTGGTTCGACTCGGAGAGCAGGCAGTACTACCTGCATAATGGTTTAAAAACTCCATACCGTTTTCTCGTAATAGTTTTTGTGTGATTAAGTTCTTTTTTTGCCATTGCTTCAACTCTTTGGTTTCATAAACTGATGGAAAGCGTTGTTGGTCTACCATTAAGATGAGGATATTGGGTTGGTTCTTTTTCTCCATTCTAGACGTCCTTTCTTGTGTTTCTGGATATATTACTACTATATGTTTAATCGTTGATTCTGTCTGTGTATTATAAGTCACTACTTAGTTAGGTGAAGCTGTCGAAAACAGGGAGCTTTCGATTGAATATTGTAGTTTCAGAAAGGAAAGGAATACTATACTTATGAATTCAATAAAAGTTGGATAGAGAGAAGAACGCTAGCTAATGTTAGTGTTCTGGATGAGAAGTGGGATATTGGTAGTAGAAGGTTATGAGTATGAGAGACCTCCAGATGTGTGGTTCTTGCGGTAGAGACTTTTGGTAGGGTTTCTTCCTTCTTCTCTACCTTGAATGAGACTTGATTCATTTCACTTAATGTGAAAAAATAAAATTGAACTGTTTAAATATGCAACGATTGGTGGTGTAGTAATGATCAAAACTTTAGTGATTGCTCCCTACCAAGGGCTTGCAGAGATTGTAAAAAGTTATCAGAATTATGATAACGAGCTGCAAGTTGATATAAAATTGGGGAATCTTGAGGATGGAGTATCGATAGCAAAGAGGGCAGAATCCGAGGGTTATGATATCATCATTAGTCGTGGTGGGACGTCGAACTTAATTCAGGAGGAGACAAACCTTCCTGTTGTCGACATAAAGGTAAGCGGCTATGATATGCTTCGAATTTTCACATTGCTAAAAGGCACGAATGGAAAAGCGGCTTTAGTTGGTTTTTCTAATATATCTCGTGGAGCCTCTACGATATGCAGTATTTTGGATATGGAAGTGCAGACGATAACGATCAGCAACAGTGAAGAAGTAAACGCACATCTCGATGGGTTAAAAAGAGAGCATTACTCTGTGGTCATTGGTGATGTCGTTACAGTCCAACAGGCTGAGAAGATTGGTTTACAAGGAATTTTAATTACGTCTGGAAAAGAGGCCGTATTAGACTCATTTGAAGAAGCGAAGCGGCTCTATCATTTATTTCAAGGGATGCAGTCTCAAGCATCTGTTTACTCAGAGGCGATTGAACAATTCCCCCAACCAATGATTACACTTGACCAAAAAGGGCAAGTCGCATTAAAAAATCACTCCTATAGAAAAGAATTGGGTGAGGATCTGGTTTCATCACCACAATTCCAGGGATTTTTGGAGCAAACCTTTACTGAGAATATTGAAATGTGGACAGTCGTACACTATCATGGAAAAAGTTATCAACTAAGAGCCTATCCATTAAATGATGATAAGAAGCTAGTTAATTTCATCATTCAAAATGACTTATTAACGGAAGAAGAGGGGATAGAAATACACACTCACCCTTCCCGTACTTCAATCTCAGGGGATAGTTCATTTGCACGTAACCTGAGGAATAGTTTGCAACACTATGTTGCAATGGATTCTCCTTTATGGATTGAGGGAGAGCAGGGTACAGGACGGATGATGTATGCTGCAAATATTCACTTTGAATCATAT
Source organism: Halobacillus seohaensis (assembly GCF_042663045.1). NCBI lineage: Bacteria > Bacillati > Bacillota > Bacilli > Caryophanales > Bacillaceae > Halobacillus > Halobacillus seohaensis. Next base: position 17,860 of record NZ_JBHSZV010000027.1, read on the forward strand.
GGTCATCGGGCTCCTTTACTATCTATTAACCTGTTAAAGATATCAGTAGTTCAGTTAAATGAAATCCTATCAAAAGCTTATGAACAGCTGCCTAAAAAAGGAACGATCGTATTTTTAAATGTTCATGAACTAGCAATAGAAGAACAAGTAAGAATAAAGGACCTTGTACAAAAGTTATCAAATCGTTATAAAGTGATGATTATTTCAAATGATGGGATGGAAGAGCTTGTCAAAGAGAAACGTATAGATCATGATTTATATTTTAAACTTCCGAATGCATTGATTTATTTACCTCCACTTTGTGAGCGAATAGAAGATGTGAAGGATCTAGTTCAAGCTTTTATTACTCAAAATCATATGAATTATGGAAATGAAACGATTGGTATTCGTGAAGATGCTCTATCTCTATTATTAGAATATCCTTGGCCCGGAAATGTAGATCAATTAAAAAAAACGGTGGAAAAACTAATGGTGACAAGTGAGACATCTTATATTGAAGGAACAGATGTAGAACGTGTCCTGCAAGATAGTGGAAGACAGTCGCAGGCAAATACGAATGATACGATGAAAATTGAAGGCACATTGAAGGATATGGAAAAGAAAATTATCCAGCAGGTGATGGAACAGGAAAAAAATAACCAATCAAAAGTGGCCAATCGGCTTGGTATGAATCGTACGACATTATGGCGCAAACTTAATTCATAAGTTCGCGTCATTTTTTGTTGCAAAAATAAACAATTTTATAATCGTTTGTTAATGAAATTAAATTTTTGAACAATCAAGTGTTGCAAAAATATAATGAAGGCGTTACCATTTAATTATGAAATCGCTTAATACTTTAGTGATTGTTTCAAAATGTAACAATTATGATAAGATGGGGAGGAATAAAAATGAAAATTAAAGCAACCTTGGAAAGAATTCCTGGAGGCATGATGGTAGTTCCATTACTATTAGCAGCCATCCTAAATACGATAGCGCCAGATTTACTTCGGATTGGTAACTTCACACAAGCTCTATTTGTTGACGGAGCAGGGACTTTAATTGCTTTGTTCCTGTTATGTACAGGTGCACAAATTAATTTGAAAACAGCTGGGGTCAGCCTTGGAAAAGGGGCGACGCTTTTAACCGTAAAATGGATTGTCGGGGCAGCATTTGGTTTTCTCGCTTTTCTGTTTGCAGGGGAAAATGGTCTTTGGTTAGGCTTAGCTCCAATTGCTATCATTGCAGCAATGACCAATAGTAACGGAGGTCTTTATATAGCAGTGGTCGGACAATATGGAAATAAAACAGACCGGGCAGCTTATTCATTACTGGCCTTAAACGATGGACCTTTCTTTACTATGGTTGCTCTATCTATTTTTGGTGCGATGGGCTTCGTTGATGGCTTGTTTTCAATAACATCCTTCATCGCTGTACTACTTCCTATTATAGTCGGCATGGTTCTAGGGAACTTAGATGAAGAAATGAGAAAGTTTTTAGATCAAGGAAGCTCTATGCTGATCCCTTTCTTCGCCTTTGCTCTAGGAATGGGCATTGACTTTGGCAAGATTATTGAAGGTGGAATGCAAGGGATTCTTCTTGGAGTGGTTACAACTCTAGTTACAGGTACTGCTGGTTACTTGGCCTTTAAGGCTTTCAATTGGAACCCGATCGCTGGGGCAGCTGAAGGTTCAACGGCAGGAAATGCTGTCGCTACACCTGCAGCCATTGCAGCAGCTAACGCAGGTTTCGCTAATGTCGTGGATATTGCTACAGTTCAAGTGGCTGCTTCTACCGTTACGACTGCGGTAACACTTCCAATCTTCATTGGATTCCTAGTCAAACGATTAGAACGCAGGGGTGTAAAGTTACCAGAAGATTATTCCTCAGAATCTGAGCGACAAGTGACAGCTTCATAAGTTTTCAAGAAAATGGGGGATGTATAGATGAATTTACGATTCGGGATGATTGCAGATGATTTAACTGGGGCCAATGACAGTGGGATTCAATTGAAAGAAAAAGGTCTTTCTACTTCGGTCTATTTCGAAATACCTGAAAGTCAGGAGTTACTGAACGAAGCGGTTGTAATCGACACTGATTCTCGGGCGTTAGATGAAGAGAGTGCCTATCAAGCCACGAAATCAGCAGCTCAATTTTTGGCTCATACAGGATATGAGCACATTTATAAAAAGATGGATTCCACATTAAGAGGGTATATTGGTAGTGAACTGAAGGCCGTTGATGATGTTTTTGATCCAACATTCATTATCGTGGCCCCTGCTTTCCCTCCTTATGGACGTACAACAAAAAATGGGGTTCATTTATTACATGGGGAACCAGTGAGTGAAACAGAGCTATCCATGGATCCAAAGCATCCAGTAACGGAATCATACCTTCCTACACTAATAGAAAAAGGGACAGGTGGAAAAACGACCTTAATTACCGAGGCAATATTGAATCAAGACGAGAACGATTGGTTGATAACTATAAATAAATTAAAAGATAAAAATATAAAATATTTAATTTGTGATGCAACAACGGAAGTAGAGTTAAGGAGAATGGCTGAAAAGATAAATAGTTATAGTTCCAATGTGATCTGGGCTGGATCGGCAGGATTAGCTGAAGTACTTCCAGGTGTTCTCGGAGTTGAAAGATCAATGGAGACAACGGAAAGGCAAGGATATAATGGCCCTGTTCTAACAGTTTGTGGCAGCTTATCTAAAACCACACAAGAGCAAATTAACTATGCGATTAAGCAAGCTAACACCCAAGCTGTTAAAGTAGATACAGAGCAAATGTACTCTGGCCATTGGGAGAGTTTTGCAAATGAATACTATCAATCTAGTATCGAAGCTCTTAATCAAGGACAAGATGTTGTTTTATATGTACCATCGACTCTAGAGGTAAGAGAAAAAGTAAAACGAAAAGCAGAAAAAATGGGACTGAATCCGTTGGAAATTGGCAAGCAAATTTCAGAAGCACTTGGCAATATTTCTAAGAAAATTGTAAGTGAGACCCACCTATCAGCCCTAGTTATAACAGGGGGAGACACAGCAAAAGATGTGTCAAAAAGTTTAGGAGCGACAGGTTTTCGTTTGAAGTACCAACTAGAAGCCGGGATACCAGTCGGAGAACTTATAGGAGTAAAGACCCCTATTCCAGTAGTAACAAAAGCAGGGGCATTTGGAACTGAGACTTCGATCTATCACGCTATGGAATTAATGAAAGGAGCAGTCAAACATGAGCAATAAACCGATTATTGGCATTACTATGGGGGATGCTGCCGGAGTAGGTCCTGAGATTATAGTTAAAAGTTTAGAGAACAGTGAAATTCAACAGCATTCCATTCCACTTGTGATTGGCGATCTGAAAATATTAGAAAGAGCTGCACGTATATTAGAATCAAATATCACATTTAAAAAAGTAGAAAAAGATGATGATTTTTCAAAAACAATATCTCAAAATGAAGTCTATTGCCTAGACTTGGATTTACTTCCTGAAGATTTACCTTACGGCGAAGTGTCTTCGAAAGCAGGACACGGGTCATTTGAATTTTTGAGTACAGCTATTGAACTAGCGAATGAACAGAAGATCGATGCAATTTGTACCGCACCTTTAAATAAGGAGGCCCTTCATAAAGGAGGTCATCTTTATCCAGGACACACGGAAATTCTTGCTGAACTGACAGATACAAGCAATTTTGCCATGATGCTTTCCTCACCAAAACTGAAAGTCATTCATGTCACCACGCATATCGGTCTTCAGGATGCGATAGACCGTATTGAACCTAACAGAGTTTATGATGTCATTAAAATGGCCCACGATACTCTAAGTCAATCCGAAAATCGCCCACCGAAAATTGCGGTGTGCGGCATCAATCCCCATGCCGGAGAAAATGGATTATTCGGGTATGGAGAAGAAGAGGAAAAGGTAATCCCTGGAGTTGAACGAGCGCAAAATGAAGAAATAGATGTTCAAGGCCCGCTGCCAGCTGATACACTATTTTTCCGCGCCGTACGAGGTGATTTTGATATCGTCGTTGCCATGTACCATGATCAGGGACACGGTCCAATTAAGGTACTTGGACTAGACGCAGGTGTTAATATCACTGTAGGACTTCCTATTATTCGTACTAGCGTAGATCATGGCACAGCTTTTGATATTGCTGGTAGCGGAAAAGCAGACGAAAAGAGTATGCTTGAAGCTTTAAGACAAGCGATTGATCTTGCTCCTACTAGGGTATAATTCCTGTGACGAAGGATCTAAGCGTGAAAGGTTCACCACTATGAAAGGCAACATGCTACGTTAGCATTTGGCCTTTTCAACAATCTAGCAGGGGCTGCCGGAATCAGCAGAGAAGCCCTTGGGAATTTTATGAGAATCCCAATTCCGTAGTCCGTTGGCGACTATGGAATTGGGATTCTTTTTATTATCATGTGAATCATCCGCAGTTGGTTGAAAGAATATATTCATAAGGGAGTTTCAGTTGGATGTTAGTGTTCTGGACGAGAAGTGGGGTTCAGGACCTTCAGCGATATTTGAAGTAGATGATGGTTGGGTATGAGAGACCTGACCCCAGATGTGTGGTTCTTGCGGTAGAGACGTTTGTGGGGACTGACTGACCACTTGATTTGAAAAGAGTATGAATAGCCAAAGAAAAGTAGAGAATCCTGAAGGAGATTATTTCCATCAAGATTCTCTACTTTTGATTGATTACTAAATCAGACTTATCCGTTTGTAAATAATGGCCGCATGATTCGCGAACAACTAGCGTATCTTCTAACACAAATTGAGATTGGGTTAGAGGTTTCTTATTCAATAAATCTAACAATAGCCCCGCTGATTTTTGTCCAATCTCAAAAGTCGGCTGTGAAATGGTGGTTAATGGGGGAGTAAACATTGATGCCATTTTAATGTCATCAAAGCCTACCACTGCAATGTCTTCTGGTACTTTTAAATGAAAAGTTTTTGCAGCATTAATGGCTCCCATGGCCATTTCATCGTTGGCTGCAAATACGACATCAGGCCGCTCCTCCATAGATAGTAATTTGGACATGACTTGATAGCCAGATTCAATGCTGAAATCTCCTTCTTGGATATAAGAAGCTTTAATGGGTACACTTTTGACTTGGAAAGCTTGTTTGAATCCTCGAAGTCTATCCGCACCGATTACCGTCTCCATTGGACCAGTAATATGAGCAATATTTGTGTAATTAAGTTCCATAAGATATTCCGTTATTTTACGGGCAGCACTTACATTATCTATGGAAACTGTAGGGATCGTAGTGCCTTCTAAATATTCACAAGCCAGTACAATAGCGTGCTGTCTACTAAGTTCTACTAGAGTCTTTTGATCCACTCGAGATGTTAGCATGATCAGACCATCCACTTGTTTTTGTTCTAACATATCGAAACATTTCATACTATTAAAATTGGCATGCTCTGCGTCCATAACCAATACATCATATTCCCTTTGAGTTGCTAAGGTTTGAATGCCTTTCATAACGTCGGAGAAAAAGGGGTTGGTTATATCGGGAACTACGACTAAGATTGATTTAGTATGAGCTGTCCTAAGGTATCTCCCGAGGGCATTAGGCTTATAATTTAATTCCTTGACGGCTTGTAACACGCTTTTTATGTTCTTCTCAGATACAGTATCCTTTTTACTTAATACTCTTGAAACCGTTGCTACAGATACATTCGCCTGCTTGGCTACATCTTTAATGGTCGTCATATGTTGTACAATCCTCACATTCCATTTTGATTATGTAAACGATTACAATAAGTTAACCTTGATCATATTTTACTTTGATCCTTTTGTCAATGAAGCGGGGTTATCAACTCTAAATTAAACAAAGGTTATATAATAGATTCAGTGTAAACGGTTGACAAATAACACAAACAGTATAGTATTCTTAGTATAATGTAATCGTTTACTTTTCTGAATATTTTAAAAGTATCGTAAAGGTACTTGAATTTGATTATCTTTTCATAAGGAGTTGATTTCATAGGCATAGCTTGTTTAGTTGGTGGGGAATAGAAGGTTTGTTTTATCTATTTTTGTAATCGATTACAATTTTTAGACGCATTCATTTTACATAACAAGGGAGAGATTTTATATGAAAAGGAAAAAGTTTTATTCAAGTGTTGGAGCAGCGCTGCTTGCTTCTAGTATTGCATTAACAGGTTGCTCGTTTTCTGATGACGAGGCTTCAGGGAGCAGTGACAGCGAGTCCTCTGGCGATAACGTAACAGTAGACGTCTTCCAACAAAAAGTGGAATTTAGAGACCAGTTTGAAGAGTTAGTTGCTATTTATGAGGAAGAAAATCCAGGTGTGAATATAAATGTTCAAACCGTGGGCGGTGGAAACGATTACGAAGGTGCGTTGAAATCTAACTTTTCTTCTGGTGACGAACCGGATATATTTAATGCAGATGGACCGACAGCAGTTACGGAGTATGAAGACTATTTGGCTGATGTTTCGGGTACAAAAGCAGCCGATGCCGCCCTTGATGGTACACTTTCAGGTGTGAAAAGAGATGGCGAAATTCTAGGACTTCCATTCAATCAAGAAGGATATGGACTTCTCTATAATAAGAAAGTGTTTGAAGATGCAGGAATTGATGCTGATAGTATTAAAACCCATGAAGACCTAGAGAAAGCTGTAGAAACATTAGATAGCCAAAAAGAGGACTTAGGAATTGAAGCTCCGTTTGCACTCGCGGCGAAAGAACAATGGGTTATAGGAAGCCATTTAGCGAATACATTTTTAGCAGAGGAATTTAATCACGATGTCATGGAAGCTTATGAAGCAGAATCTGTTGAATTTACCATGGGTGATCAAATGAAACGTTTCCTTGATTTGCAAAATGAATATTCTGTTAAACCAACTTTAAGCCTGGATTATTCCCAGCAAGTTGAGGAGCATTTTTCTCTTGGTAATGTAGCGATGATCCAACAAGGGAACTGGGTATATAACACAATTGAAGCAATGGATCCTGAATTTGCTGAAAATAATGTAGGGATTTTACCAATACCAGTAGAAGGTTATGAGGGAAGTCTTCCTGTAGGAGTCCCGAACTACTGGGTTGTTAATAAAGAATCCGAAGATGAGGTAGTTGAAGCTAGTAAGAATTTCTTAGATTGGATGTACACTTCTGAGTCAGGTAAGAAGTTTGTTACAGATGAATTTAAGTTCGTCCCTGCCTATGAAGGATATGAAGATTTAGAAATTGCTGATCCTATTTCTCAAGAAATTTATAATTATGCTAGTAATGGAGATACAATAGGCTGGGTATTTCTTGGAGCGCCAACTGCTTGGACAGAAAGTGAAATGGCAGCATCCATGCAGGAGTATTTAGCTGGTGATATTACGTGGGAAGAAGTGGAAGAACAAGCGTCTTCTGCTTGGGCAGATGCTCGTCAATAATCGAACTTTTTATTTGAAAGTTGTTGAGGATCAATAGATTATTTAGACAATGAAAAGAATGGTTGCTGAAATTCTAGCAATCATTCTTTTTTTATTATGTCGGGATATAACTGCTTGTTAAAAGTAGGGAGACTAACTTTTAAAGATTGGCTGTGTTAAATCTTGTTGTTCATTTCTGTACCGAAAAGTATTGATTCCTTTATGAAGTACATTGCTTATTTTATTGCGTTAAAGCCCCTGATTATTTTTTTGCAAAAAGGTCCGTTTGCCGTATGGAGTTTAGGAGGGCTGGGAAAACAGCTCGCTTTCCGCGGGCAGACGTCGAGTCTCCTCGAGCTTTGCTGAGGCCACTGAAAAAGTCCTTTTCTATTAATAATGAACTTTTGAAAAACACTATCCCAAAATCTAACGGGTTCAGTTTTCGAGTACAAAACATGAAATAACAAGGAATATCGGTATTTAACAATATAAATTAGCATACAAAATCAGAGATTGTGCTTGAATTCGAGATGTTTGTGTGAATATAGGGGCTGCGGGAAACGGTTCGCTTTCCATGGGGCGGGCGCTGAGCCTCCTCGGACTTCGTCCTGTGGGGTCTCAGCTGTCCCGCACATCCCATAGGAGTCTCCCTGTTTTCCCTGCCCTCCCTGCTTTATTTTTTACGAACGGACTCGAATAGGAGGCTTTCCTCCATAATGAAGATTCGTTGATGTTCCGTCCCTCTTCTCTTCCTACCGATGACGGAACAGACACACAATCTCGGAATCTGCCTGAGGGTTGTCAGCTAGATTCCTGTTATGGTCTTTAACTGAGCGAAAACATCTCGTAATTTGTCCAAAGTAAGAAATCAATACTATAGCATTACTCAACATGGTAGTTTGAGGGTTAGATCACTCATTACGAAAAGTTTACATGAAAAAACCCTGATAACTGAGCGTAGTTATCAGGGTTTATTTTTTTATGACATAGTGGTGCTCTACTAAATCAAGTAGGTGAGGTGAGTTATTTTCGGTTCACAGGATTACTTCCCATACATCCATGGACACAATTTTGCCAAGCGATGGTGCCTGGTTGAAAACCTAGCCTTGAACATCGATCCCTACAAGCTTGCCAATTTGGATTGTGGGGAATATGGGTAGGGTTTTGGCCGTTGTTATGTGAAGGTTCGTATGGGTAATTCCCCTGGTATGACTGATACATCAATTATTCTCTCCTTTTAAATTCATGGTGACATTAATAGTCTATGCATGTGGAGTGTGTGTTGCACCTGGTCGATTCAACTGAATTTATTTTTTAATAGAGAGATAGAATATTCAGAAGTATGGTATTGACTTACAGAAAAAATTCTGTAGTATTTAAAGTATATGAGATAATTCAGAATATTAAGAAATTAAATGCAAGTAATCTATTATGGAACTTGACTGCTTTCTATTGGTCAAACCTGAAAATTAAGGGAGGAAAAGAATAGTGACAGTAAAAAGTCTGAGAAAGCAACCAACGTTTAATTCTATTGAAGAAGAGCGTGAGTATCTCAAACAACGTCTGGCAGGCGCTTTTCGTTTGTTCTCCAAATTTGGATTTGATGAAGGGGTGGCTGGACATATTACGGCAAGAGATCCAGGTGAAAAAGATTGTTTCTGGGTAAATCCTTTCGGTATGCACTTTAGCCAAATTAAGGCTTCGGATCTGATTCTAGTCAATCATAATGGCGATGTGATCGAAGGTGAACGTCCTGTTAATGAGGCGGCTTTCGCAATTCACTCGCAAGTTCATGCAGCTCGGCCTGATGTGATTGCGGCAGCTCACTCGCATTCCATATACGGAAAAACGTGGTCAACGCTCGGACGTTTGCTCGATCCAATTACTCAGGATGCTTGTGCATTTTATAAAGATCACTCGGTGTTTCATGACTATACGGGGGTGGTGCATGACGTTGAAGAGGGAAAACGGATTGGCAAAGCACTAGCTTCTCATAAAGCGGTCATTTTACGGAACCATGGTTTACTTACTGTAGGGGAAACGGTCGATGAATGTGCCTGGTGGTTCATTACGATGGAACGTTCCTGTCAAGCACAGATAATGGCAGAATCTGTTGGGGAACCTGTGCTCATTGATGAGCAACATGCGGATCGAACGAGTAAATATGTAGGATCTCCGAAATCAGGTTGGTTCCAGTTTCAGCCTCTCTGGGACAGAATTATAAAAGAACAACCTGATCTATTGGAGTAATCCGGCTTTAAGTGATCATTCTTTAACCAGAATGATCACTTAATGTCTATACATAAATCTAACAGTTAATGGAGAGGGAGGAATCTATGTCTTTAGAAGGAAAAGTCGCGCTTGTCACGGGATCAGGTACAGGGATAGGTCGTGCAGTTGCTATTGACTTGGCAAAACGGGGCGCATCGGTGGTCGTCAATTATTCTAGATCGGAAAAAGAAGCACAAAGAACGTCAGAGGAAATTAAAAGCCTTGGTGTAAGCTCGCAGGTTTATAAAGCAGCTGTAAATGATGATCGTCAGGTACGTGAAATGATAAAGGGTGTGGTTGACCATTTTGGGCAGCTTGATATTTTGGTGAACAATGCGGGTGCGACAACGTTTGTCCCACATGATGATCTAGATGATCTACATGAGGAGCATTGGGATCAAGTCATGGATGTGAACGTAAAGGGTTTATTTTTTACTTGTCGAGCTGCCGCAGACGAACTCAAGAAAAGCAAAGGTTGTATCGTCAACATCACTTCAGTCGCCGGTCTTTCAGGTGGTGGGAGTTCAATTGCCTATTCAGCATCGAAAGCCGCTGCGATCAGTGTAACCAAATCACTTGCTCGTGTTTTAGCCCCCGAGATTCGAGTGAATAGTGTTGCACCTGGGGTTGTGTTAACACGCTGGATGGAAGGTAAGGAGGAATTTGTTGAAAAACATTCGAAACGTACGCCTCTTCAAAGGACAGCTCAACCAGAAGATGTTTCAGAGATGGTTTTGTCTCTAATTTCTGGTGCAAGCTTTGTCACCGGCCAAACTGTTGTTGTCGACGGGGGAAATTACATTTGATTTGACGAATTTGCAGATCTTATTGATCTTGAAAAAACTCTTATGTAGAGTGTCTATTCTTCTACATAGGAGTTTTTATGTTCTGTAAGGCCTGAAATATTTTTCAAAAAATATAGTCTTTTATACCTGTTCATGATTGATTTTTTCCTATATTATGGTATATTTTATATATTAAATAAGACATAAGTATTATGTATGAATGGTTAGTTTTCTATGTGTTTTAATATATATTATAATATTTGAAAAGATGGTGGGGAATTTATGATAAAATCAAATGAATTAAAAGACTTAGAAGATACATATTTGTCCTCATTAATAAAAGCCATACCAGATTCAGTTAAAGAACACGTTAATGAAATGAAAACGATCGATGAATTTAACTTATATATTCAAGATATTCAAAACTATCAAAATGAGTTATCTCATACTTTCCATAATCATGGTAAAGCACTATTTCTTCCAGAAGATGAGTATCAAAACTTTGTCAATGAATCTAATAAAGAGGGCTATGATCTAGGGCTGTTATTTGCAAAAAGTAACTATTTTACAATCGAAACGATTTTAAAATTAACACATAGTACTCGAATGTGTGGTATTCGCCATGTATTAAAAGTAATTGAAAATATCGAACAAAAGAAAACTAGATCTATTTTAATTGAAAGATTTTATGAAATAACCAATATTAGACAGAATTCCTTCTTTCATGGATATATCCATGAACAAAATGAACACCTTAGAACCCAAAGTATTACGGATCCATTAACTGGGTTATATAATCGAAGGTATTTTTATGAACATATAGTGGAAGAGTTGATTAAAGATAATAAAGATCCTATTAGCTTAATGGTAATTGATATCAACAATTTTAAGAGAATCAATGATGAATTTGGACATAGAGAAGGAGATAGAGTATTAGAACAATTTTCTGCTATAATTTCTGAAAATTGCTCTGATTTTGATCGAGCGTTTCGTTTTGGCGGTGATGAATTCATTCTGATATTACCAGTTATTAACGAATACAACGTTGAGGAAATGGCCAGAAGACTTGATAATAAAATAAACCAATATAATTCACAAGTGTCTCTATCATTCGGAATCAGTCAAATTCCTGCAACAGACTCTCCGGAAAAGTTAAATATCGACCATTATATAAGAATTGCAGATACGAAAATGTACAAGTATAAAACCGAGTATAAGGAGAAACTGCGTTATTAAACGGAGCTGATTACTCAGTTTTTGGGCTGATGCACTGGTCCCAGGTAAAGTAGGGAGATCGATTTATAATTTGCCGAAAATAAATAGGGAAAGCTTTAGCAGTAATACATTATGGTAAAGAGAAGAAACTACCAGCTTATATAATGCTGATAGTTTCTTCAGTATTATTATTTACTTTTTACTAATACAGTCGTATGGGCGGGAACTTCTAGGGATGATTGGACTTTCTTTGTACCTTTTTCACTTGTGAAAACCAATTTATCCTTTTTATCTACTGATAGTTCGGCAGATTCATTTGAGATATTGTGGTAAACCTTCACAGTTTCGTCTTGATAGGTACGTGTATAAGCAATAACTTGAGATGTATCCGTTTCTAATGGTTGAAGGTCTCCTTTCTCTAATGCTACGTGATTTTTGCGTTCGCGAATCAGTTCGCGGTAATGATTCAATAAAGAGTCTTTATCTTTATCCTGTGCTTCAACAGATCTACCGTCATCACCCGTATTATAGACAGGCTCTTCCCAACTCGTTTGTCCTTCTCCATCTCCTTCATACCAACGGAAAGGTTCACGAATGAGTTCATCTGGTTTTTCACCAGTCATTCCTATCTCTTCACCGTAGTAAATAAATGGATTGCCGGGAAGTGTTAATAAAATAGATGCAGCGGTTTTTGCTTGATCAACATCTCCGTTAAGCTCACTCATTACACGGTTTTGGTCATGATTTGTTAAAAAAGTAGCATCAATTTTATTTGGATTATACTCCTTGTACAATTCATCTGTAGAATTGACAGCCGGAACAACTCCTTGATCTGTGCCGTTCTTAACAGAGTTCACAATCGTTTCAGCTAAATCAAAATTAAATAAAGAATCTAAAGATTGATAGTATGGAGCAACTACTTCTGGCTCGTCCCATACTTCACCAACTAAATAAGCATTTGGATCAGCTGCTTTCATTGCATCTCTAAATTCATTCCACCACTCGATGTTCTTCTCTGCACCTTCTTCAGTTTCACCTTCAAAAATGTGCAGTGCGGCATCTAATCGAAAACCATCCGCCCCTTGATCTAGCCAAAATCTACCAATATCTTTAATTTCTTCTTTAACTTCAGGGGAGTCAAAATTCAAATCAGGCATTCCGTGCCAAAATGTACCATAATAATAGCCTTCTCCATTTGGGTTTTCATGCCAAATTTGTTGTCCCCACGGACCTTTTTCATCGAGGTCTGTATCTTCATCTGCCCAAACATAATAATCACGATATTTACTGTCTGGATTAGTACTAGCACTTTCAAACCAAGGATGTTCACTGCTTGTATGATTAATCACTAAGTCCATAATCACTTTTGTATCCCGTTCATTAGCTTCTTCTGTTAGTTTTTGAAAATCTTCGAGAGTACCATAATCAGGATCGATACTATAGTAATCGGTCACATCATATTTATGGTAGCTGGGTGAGGGGTTGATAGGCATTAACCACATACCATCAACTTGTAGGTCTTTCTTGTTATTAGGGTTACCATCATTTAAATAATCCAACTTCTTGGTAATCCCGCTTAGATCACCATGTCCATCTTCGTCAGAATCATAAAAAGAATTGACATAGATTTCATAAAAGACACCATCAAGACTATCTTCGGACACTTTAGGTTGTGGATCGGCTTGGACAACAGACGACAGACTGGCAGCTAGCATAAAGGACGCAGCTGTAGCTGACAACTTCTTTTTGTTCATTTCTCCAACTCCTTATTAAAAATAATGTGCAACCGTTTGCGCAAACTAATTACAACCTCAGCATATAATTGTTTGTAAACGATTTCAATAAGTAATGCCAATTTTTAGATATTTTGAATAATATGACCTACTTAATTTGAGAGGTAAGACTTTTAACTTATAAATAAAACAAAAGAACCTGATAACAGAGTAGTGTCATCAGGTTCTTTTGATATTCATTTAAATTGACAGTTGAATAAATTTTATGTAAAAAGCTAGCTTACCAAAAGTTGCCCGCATGGTGGACTTGGGCTTCCAGTAACAAGTTTATAATACCAATCTAGGGAAAAGGTATAAAAGTGGTTTGAAATAAATTTTAATGGGAATAGCAAGAGGGGAGCTGCTTTTGAAAATCCTTTCCGAACTCCCAACTCAGATAAACTAATAAAAACGAAAGGAAAATATATAGTGTCTTACACCAATGATTTAAAAGAACAAATAGAATTCACAAGACAAAAAATGTATCAAACCTATAAAAAAAATCCTGACGATACCGAACTACTCATCATTTCTCAATCACTTGATAAGCTTTTAAATGAGTTAGAAGGTACATATAGGGGGAATTTGAAAAAATAGGTTTCATTCGGTGAATTAAATTATTTATCGAATGGAAGAATACTAATTCCCCTTCTTTTAGCTGAATCCTGCATAAGATAAAGTTCAGAATACATCCTTTCTGATAACACCCCTTTTTGAATGTTTTTATGGATTGCCGCATAAAGACCCACTAATAGATCAAGTTCCATATCATCGTAGGCTGACGTTTCCCCATGATAGTTTATTTGTCGATTCAACATTATAATTTTTCCTTGTGCTCAACTGTTTTTCCGATCATTTACTTATACCCCTTTTTAAAGACGATCTCTCAACCACACCTTATCACTGGTTTGAAAACGATTCCATAGTTCTTTTATACCATTGCATTAATTTGAAAACATTTTGGGCTTATCTTCCGCATTATTTTCAAGTCTTTATCTATAGATACTATCTCTCAATACAAAATATGCTAAGTTTTTTACAAACTTGGGTGATCTAAGGTCGGTACTGAATTTTATGGGAAACAATTGATGCAAGAGTCCGACTTGCATAGTTCCATTAGATTACTGTGCAATCGTTTGCATAAACGGCCTTATCGTAGGACGTTTTATGCAAACGATTGGCACGTTATCAGGATTCATTCTCTTATGGGGGGAGGTATGCGGTTTATCGGAAAGAGGTCACCGTTGATGTTATACATAAAGACAAATTTGAAGAATTAGTGCTATGTATGAGGAAGAACATTCTGATGTCAATCAACGTTAAGACTGTTGAGCTGATGAGTTCAACCACAATGTCAATTTTACAGAGTTGGTTGAATTATTTTCAAAGATGGAGGAATTAGGATTCAATATGAAGGAATTATTTGCGAGGGTGGCAAAAAAGTTGGGTGAATATCATAGTAGTGACAATTAGAGCATCCTCTAGCTATGGAAATATAAAAGTACCCTGATAATTAAGCATAAATCACTCAGTTATCAGAGGCATTCATGATTTAAAGTAGCTAAACGTTTCGAACTATCTTTGCCATTGGCCAAGCCGTCGTTTGATTCATTATAGTTGATGAGTAGCACAAAACTGTTTTTGGTTTGCGCATAGGTTTAAGAGCTCGTCTAATTGTTGACTGCATTTTATTGTTCTTTTATCTGTGAATCCAAACCTCATACCTAGTGTAATCATTTCATTCCTTTTATTTAGAATGGAAGTTGATAGATTAGATTGAGTTGGTTCTATGACATTGTTCATCACTATCTTTCCCTTCTGAATTTATATAGGTAAGTTAAGATTTAAAGCAACAAAAGTTATTATGACTACTTTTGTAAAAAGGTTCAATAGGTTCTTCAAATAAAGTCAGTAACAAACAAAAAGAGACATTAATATAAATCTACTACATACCGCTGTACTATAATGCGGCATCAACACGTACGTTTTTTCCGCAGTAGTCGCAGACCTTCCCCTGATCCCTTTACAACATTGAAATAAACGGAACCGCAATGATCTAGCGTTATCGTTCATCCATCGGTATTCACGCTCGAACTATCTACCAGGAAGTTAAAATCATATAAGATCTTCAGAAAGTAAGAGTCTATCTTTTATCATTGTAGCTTTCTTTCACAAGACTACGATTTCGGTCCTACTAACGGTATATGGTTTCACTCATACATTCTTAACGAAATCCGTTGATATCATACTTCCACAATTAGGATTTTTAATTAAACTGGTCACTTAGTTTTACATAATCATGTCGAAAATTCGTTTATATACCTTTAGTAGTGCGAGTGTAAACTGTATGATGGTCAATTCTATTCATCTTCCATTATTTAGGTTTTATAATGTGCGTAATGGGAATTTGTGTAGTGAAATAAAATTTAGAGGAGGTTTTCAAAATAATGGGCATCACCGTTAGTGAAAGGTTAAGCACTCCCGGATTAGAGAATTTACGTACCGCTGCTGTATTAGAGTTCACGGAAGAAGTATTCGAGTCAGGGGATTTCCGTTCCTTAGAGGTCCTCACTTCAGAACAGCACCAGCTTTTCGTATTGAACCGAAATGACCATACACTGACTATTCTTAGTATTGATTCAAAAATGGACGTGACAAAGGAAACACTGTTTACGGATAGAATCATTTCTATGAAGGAATATTTTGAAGACTATAGTTTGGTAGAAAATACCGCTCCGAGGAAAATAGAAGTTGCCTTTATGGGTGGACGTATTTTGGAAATAGAACCACGTCTCACACATTCACAGGATATCAATTATATGGAACCAGAAATATCAACTCAAGTGAACGAAGACTTTGAGCTATTGATCGCTGCATTGAAAAGCACAGTGATTTTATAAGGTCTAGTGGAGGGGATGAGAGCCATCCTCTCTTTTTTTTTGTAGTTTTTTCGTAGGATTTACGATGAAAAATGTAACTACGTAATGGTTTCCGTCCTACTTTTTTACAATGGCATTGGTTAATCTAGATGAATAACCACTGACGTCCAGAAAGTCAGAAAATTACAAGACGTAGACGTAATTGAAGTCAGAAGGTCAGGATAAAGGAAAAAGTGAAGCGGTTTAAGTATGCTTCGACTATCACTATTGTTAAAATAAGTATGGGGCTATATTGCCTGAATTGTATTAATATACTAGAATAAGACACATTACTCTATCATTAGGAGGATGAAAATGGACGATTTAACAGTAAACAAAAATCCGGGTTTTTCAACAAGAATTAGCGCAGCATTTGTAAAATTAAGAGGATCAGAAAGAAAAATTGTAGAGTTTATTGAAAAGCACCAAGATGAAATAATCCATCTTTCAATTACTGAAGTAGCTGAAAGAAGTGGAACCAGTGAGTCTTCGGTTGTTCGTTTATGTAAGAGGCTTGGTTATAAAGGATTTCAAGATTTGAAAATTAATTTAGCTAGAGAAGTTATTAAACCAGAAAAGCAGATACATGAAGTTATTGAAAAAGATGATGATGTTATTTTAATTAAAAGGAAAATATTTCAATCTAATATCCAAGCTTTATATGACTCCTTAGAAGTATGCGATAATGAGGAACTTATTCGTGCTGTTGATGCTATTTCAAAAGCTGAATTTATTGAGTTTTACGGTTCAGGAGGCTCCGGAACTGTTGCATTAGATGCTCAACATAAATTATTAAAACTTGGAATAAAGACTTTTGCTTACAATGATTCAACACTACAATCTATGTCTGCCAGCGTTTTGAACGAGAGAGATGTAGTTATTGCCATATCTCATACCGGGTCAAGCAAAGAAGTATTAAATGCAATTAAGTTAGCAAAAGATGCTGGTGCAACTGTGATATGTATTACTAATTCCTCAAAATCACCTATCACTAAAGTATCTGATATTGTGCTTCAAACAGCATCTAAAGAAACGCTATTTCGTACAGATGCAATTTCCTCTAGAATTGCTCAATTGACGATCATAGATATCCTTGTAGCTTCAATTGCAAACAATAAATATGAGTATTATCTTAACAATTTACAGAAAACAAGGAAATCTACGATTGATAAAAAGCTTTAGTTCATAAAAGAAAAAAATATTCATTTTTTTTAAAAAAAGATTGAAGGAAATTACCACCGTGTGTTACGATGTTTTTACAGATTAATAATCTGAAATTTCAAATCAATCAGGGACGTTTTTTTTTAAGCTTCATTGAAAGCGTTACCAAAAGGAGGAAAATTTTGAAGAACTATTTATTTGCACTTTCAATTGTCTTTTTTCTAATGTTTTTGGTGGCTTGTGGAAATAGTGAGGATGCTAGTAGTTCAGAGGATGAGGAATCGGAGGGTAATGAAGAAACGGTCAGTTTTAATTTATCAACTCCAGATCCTGAAGAAGCAAATGTAACTGTGGCTGCAAAAGAATTTGCCAAGGTTGTAGAAGAAAAAAGTGAAGGGTCTATTGAAATTGAAGTTCATCCAAATGGAACGTTGTATGGCGGCGATCCATCAGCGGCTGTAAAACAACTTGGGGCTGGAAGTCTTGATATGTTGGTTTTATCTACTTCTTTATATGCCAACTTTGAACCGAGGTTTAGTGCAATTAGTGTTCCCTACTTATTTGATGATTCCGAGCAGTTTGTATCTTTTTTAAACGGGGATTTAGGTGATGAGTTGTTAGGGTCAGTATCTGAACTTGATATTAAAGGGCTGGGATATTGGACACGTGACTTTAGACAAATAACAAATTCTCAACGTCCAATAGAAGAACCTGAAGATTTGGACGGTCTTAAGTTGAGAGTTCCAAATAACCCACTGTGGGTAGAATTTTTCAAAGGAGCTGGGACTGCAACTACTCCAATGGATTTTGGAGAAGTGTATAATGCTCTCCAATTAGGAACAATTGACGGACAAGAAAATCCTCTAGGTGTTGTTTCTTCAGCTAAAATGTATGAAGTACAAGAATATCTAACTATTTCAAATCATATGGCAGATGGATGGCTAGTTGGATTAAACCAAAGTAAATATGATCAATTAAGTGATGATCAAAAACAAATTTTAGAGGAAGCAACCAATGAAATACAAGGTTGGTCTTTAGATTATAACCAAGAGCAGGCTGAATCTATAGTCGAAACCCTCGAAGAAGAAGGAATGAAGGTTAATAGTTTAACTGATGAGCAACAACAAAAATTTATAGAACTTTCTCAAGAGGCCTATCCAGCCTTTGAAGAGGTTGTGGAAGATGAAGAATTCTTTCAGGAAGTATTGAAGTCTGTAGGTAAAGACTGATTCATTTTAAATGGCGGCCTTGAAATATAAGGCCGCTTCATAATTAGAAGGAGACTAATCATGAAAAAGAGACAGTTAAGTAAATTAAATAAACTTTTTCATATTTTTAATAAAATAACTTCTGTTTTTGCGATATTAACCTCAGCGGCAATTTTTGTTGTTGTTATATGGCAAATCGTTGGAAGGTTGATAGGACACCCAGCTCCATGGACAGAAGAACTAACTCGATTCATTTTTATTTGGATGATATTTTTAGGAATTGGGATTGGATTTAGAAAAGTGGAATCGGCTAGAGTAACAGTTTTCTTGAAACTTTTACCACAGTTTATACAAAAAATTTCGGTATGGATCTACTCTGTTGCTACTATTTCATTCTTTATATTCATGGTTATTTATGGAGTAGAATTTATGTCCCAACAATTAGCAACAAACGAAACTAGTTCTGTTGTTTCGTTACCTATGTGGGTCATGGGGATGTCTGTTCCATGTGCAGGTGTAATAGGTATTATTAATGTGATTCAGTCTCTAGTTTATGACCGAGAGCTAATATAGGAGGTACCCCAAGATGTCTATATTCCTACTAGTAATGTTTTTCCTTCTAATTTTCATAGGAGTTCCAATAGCGATCTCTCTAGGGCTCTCGGTAGTTACTACGATTGTATTATTTACTGATGTGCCAGTTAGTATTGTTATTCAATCCATGTATAGTTCCATGAATAGCTTTATTATGGTAGCCGTCCCCTTATTTATTCTTGCTGGGATTATTATGGATGAGGGTGGTATAGCTGAACGAATATTTGACTTTGCGAAGAGTATTGTAGGGTGGATAACTGGTGGGTTAGGGCATGTTAATATATTTGCCAGTCTTATCTTTGCAGGAATGGCTGGATCCTCGGTAGCAGATATTGCAAGTACTGGGAGAATAACTATTAATGCAATGAAGCGTGATAATTATCCATTAGAATATGCTGCTTCGCTAACACTAATCACTTCGATGTTAGCTACGATTGTCCCACCAAGCATTTTAATGATTGTAGCTGCTTCTACAGCAGGGGTATCAATTAGCGCTGCATTAATCGGTGGTCTTGTTCCTGGGATAATTATTGCAGTTATCTTTATGGTTTATAACTACTTTTACAGTAAAAAGCATGGACTGGGGACTCATCAGAAATTTGAATGGAAAAATGTAAAAAAAGAATTTATTCGTGCTTTCCCGGCACTTCTAGCGCCAATTATACTAATCGGAGGCATTTTAAGTGGGTATTTCACCCCCACTGAAGCCGCAGCGATTGCCGTATTATATACTTTACTTATAGCTATGTTTGTATATAAAGGTCTACCTTTTAGAAAACTACCTAATATTTTTTGGAGAACAGTAAATCTTACAGGAACCATTTTATTCATAGCAGTTGCAGCAATGCCGGCAGGATGGGTGTTTGAATATGATGGACTTCCAACTAGGTTGGCGAGTTTCATCAGTGGATTGAGTGACAGTTCTATAGTAATCATGCTTTTACTCTTTGTTTTTTTAATTATTGTTGGGATGTTTATGGATGCAACTGCAGCAATCTTTATCTTAGTGCCAATTCTGATGCCTACGGTTATGGTAGCAGGGATTGATCCTGTATTTTTTGTTATTTTCATGGTGATATCTCTTTCCATTGGTTTAATCACACCTCCGATTGGTGTTTGTCTATATGCTGCTTGTAATATAACAGGATTAAAATTAGAAACACTTAGTAAAGCAACATTACCTTGGTTAGGGATTACCTTTGGAACATTAATACTTTTTGTGTTGTTTCCAGAACTGATTATGGCTCCACTTAGTTGGCTAGGATTCTAAGTTAAAAATAAAAAGAGGAAAATATTTTTCTTTTTTTTAATATATTTAAGGAGGAAATCACCACCATTATTCTTGCAAAATAATATTGAAAAGGATGGTTATATAATGAAAGCCGCTGTATTTCACGGTCCTAACGACCTAAGAATGGAAGAAGTAAACAAACCAGTAATTAACGAACATGAAATTTTGATGAAGGTTAATGTAAGTGCAATTTGTGGAACTGATGTCCGTATTTATGAAGGGAAAAAAACCAAAGGAGTGAGAACCCCTTCAATTATCGGGCATGAGCTTGTGGGCACTGTTGAGGAAAAAGGAGCTGAAGTTACAGGTTTTACTGTCGGAGAAAAAGTGGGAGTAATTCCTGTTATTCCATGCGGTCGTTGCTATTACTGTATGAATGATCGAGAAAATGTTTGTGCAAATCGAACAGCAATTGGTTATGAATTTGATGGTGGATTTGCTGAATATGTAAAAATACCGAAAATTGCTTTACAATCTGGAAACTTAGTTAAGTTACCAGATAATGTATCACTTGAACAAGCTGTTATAACGGAACCTCTTGCCTGTTGTTTAAATGGTCAGCGTAAAGCAAATGTCAACATGGGAGACACAGTAGTTGTTATTGGAGGTGGTCCAATTGGTCTTATGCATGTACAGTTAGCAAAAATTGCTGGAGCAAAAAACGTAATATTGAGTGAACCCATTGTTCACAGAAGAGATAAGGCAATACTAGCTGGTGCAGATATTACAGTTAATCCGGAAACAGACTCACTAGAAACAATAGTATTAGATAGTACCGACAATTTAGGTGCTGATGTAGTAATCATGGCAATTGGAGTTCCGGCTCTAGTTAATTCTTGTGCTAAATTATTAAAAAAGGGAGGGACATTAAACTTGTTTGCTGGTTTTACTAAGGGTGTCTTGGGTGAAATCGACCCCAATGTAATTCATTACAATGAAATAAATATAAATGGAACGTCAGCTCTAACACGGTCAGATTATTATAATTCACTTTCTCTTATTGCTTCAGGGCAAATAAATACTGAAGTATTAACGACCACGGGTTATAAATTAGAAGATATTCAAAAAGCAATATTGGATGTGCGAAATGGTAACGGCATGAAATCCGTTATTAATATATAATATTAAAGGAGAGAAAACAATGGGACTATTAGGTAAAGAAATTAGAATGAATCGTTTAATCAATCAGGATTCTGGTAAGTTATTAGCAGTAGCTGTGGATCAAGCAATGGCAAGAGGTGTTTTTGATGAGTTAATGCCTATTGATAGGAAAGTTAGTGAAATTGTTGCTGGTGAGCCTGATGCAATAACTATGCATAAAGGAATTGCTGATACATGCTTCAGAAAACATGCAGGAAAAGCAGGATTGATTCTAAAAGCTTCTACTTTTTCTCCTTGGCAACCCAATTTCGACACATGGGTTACAGAGGTAGATGAAGCTATAAGTTTAGGTGCTGATGCTATTTCCATGGGATGTATCGTAGGGGGAGATGATCAGCCTGAGCAATTACGTAATTTAGGACTTATTTCTGGTCAAGCTTCAAAACATGGATTACCTTCGATCGCTCATATTTATCCAAGAGGGAATCAAATTCCTGAGGACGAAAAAAACGACTGGAGACATGTTGCTTATGCCGTCCGTGCTGGTGCAGAACTAGGTATTGATATCGTTAAAACGAAATATACAGGTGATCCCGAATCCTTTCATAAAGTTGTATCTTCTACTCCAGGTAAGGTAGTTGTTGCAGGAGGAGATATAGGAAATAATGTAGAGGACTATTTTCAAATGGTGCATGATGTCATTGAAGCTGGAGGGGATGGAATTACATTTGGTCGAATCGTGTGGAATAACAATAATCCAACAGCAATTGTGCAAGCATTTAGAAACATCATTCACGAGAAAGGAACAGTAAAGGAAACTATTGAACTCTACAATGAACTAATTAATCAACCAGCAAACCTGTAAAATAACAAACCTATAAATAATTAGGGTGGTGTGTTTATGTCTCATGTGATTGGAATAGATATAGGGACAAGTGGAATTAAAGTAGGAGGAATGAATAAAGATGGGGAGTTAGGGTTTATTGAGTATGAACCCTACCCTCTTCACCACCCCAAAAAGGGATGGGTTGAAATTGACTTAGAAGGTATATGGGGAAGAACCAAAGAGTTATTACTGAAAGTTATCAAGAGAATACAAAAAATTGGATCTATTGAAGCTATCTCTCTATCTACCTTTTGCAACTCTTCCGTTTTTCTAGATAAGGACGGTGAGCCATTATATCCAGGGATTATGTATTTGGATCAAAGAAGCAAAAAGGAATCTGAATGGATTAAAGAGATCGTTACAGAAGAAAAAATCTATGAAATTACTAAAAACAGATTAGAACAGGGCATGTATTCCATTACATCTCATTTATGGTTCAAAAATCATCACCCGACTATGTACGAACAAACATATAAATGGGGGAATTTATCCACCTATATATTGAATAAACTCACAGACTGTTTCGTCATGGATTGGACACAATCTTCTCTTTCAGGGATGTATGATGTTGAACAATATGAATGGTCCGAAGAAATCTGTGAAGAAGTTGGAGTAGATATGGCAAAGCTCCCTGAGGTGGTAGATCCCTGTTCAGTAATAGGTGATTTAAATTGTTCGGATATTCCTTTAAGCGGAATACCTGTGGTAGCGGGAGGCGCAGATACAGCCTGCTCTACCTTAGCTTTAGGTGTTCAACCGGGAGGAGTTTTTGAATCAGTTGGAACTTCTAATGTCCTGACAGCATGCACCGAAGACCCTTCTCTGCTAGATAAGAGGTTTTTAAATCGGTGTCATATTATTAAAAATCAATGGTTATCTCATGGTGCTATGTCTTTTCCTGGTGCAGCTATTCAATGGTTTTACAAAGAATTTCTTAAGGAAGAAAATGAATCAAAAGAAATTCTTGAAAGTCTTCCAAAAACATCGCCTACTGGTTCCAATGGAGTATTTTTCCTCCCTTATATGCAAGGAGAAAGATCTCCGATATGGGATCCGAATGCCAGGGGAACTTTTGTAGGTATATCTTTGAACACAACCAAAGCGGATATGCTTAGAGCTATTTTAGAAGGTTGTTCATTTGGATTAAGACAAATTCATGACATCTTTATAGAAACTTATAAATTTGAATTTGAAAACCTTCAATCAATTGGAGGCGGTTCTAAGAATCAAACTTGGGCACAAATAAAATCTACGATTTTAAATAAAAATATTGAAATTAAAAGCGTTTCAGAGACAGGAGTTTACGGAGCGTGTTTAATCGCGGGTACTTCTATTGGTTATTATAAATCATTAGAAGAAGCTTCCTCTCTAATAGAAAATAGGACAACACAGCTCATCAAGCCCAATTTAGATGAATTAAATACTTATAACGATCATTATAAAGTTTTCAATGAATTGTACCCGTCCTTAAAGCAATTTTTCGCTAAAAGTATGGAGCTATAAAATCAATTTATAAAGAGATATAGGAAGCTAAAAAAATTTATATAGGATTGAAAAAGTATACCCACACTTAAAAATTTCACTTTGGGGGATTAAACAAATTGTCTCGTAGATGTAGTAACAACGTAAAAATTTTTTCATTAAATTCAAATAGAAGTCTAGCTGAGGAAATCGTAAGTATCTTAGGGTGTGAACTTGGAAGAAGTTCAGTTACCAAATTTAGTGATGGGGAAACGCAAATAAATATAGAAGAAAGCGTCCGAGGAAGTGATGTCTACTTAATTCAGTCCACTTCCGCACCTGTTAATGATAATATTATGGAACTCTTAATTATGGTTGATGCTTTAAAAAGAGCCTCAGCTAAATCTATAAATGTTGTCATTCCTTACTATGGATATGCAAGGCAAGACCGTAAAGCGCGAGCACGTGAGCCTATAACTGCCAAATTAATTGCAAACCTGTTAGAAAAATCTGGTGTTAACAGGGTCTTATCTATTGATCTTCATGCCCCACAAATCCAAGGCTTTTTTGATATCCCTGTTGATCAACTATTAGGCGTTCCTATACTGTCATCTTACTTTGAAGAAAAGGGACTAGAAGATATAGTTGTTGTTGCTCCAGACAATGGTGGTGTAACGAAAGCGAGGAAAATGGCAAGTAAACTTAACGTACCAATAGCTTTCGTAGATAAACGAAGGCCATCCCCTAACGTTGTTGAAATGATGAATATTATCGGAGATGTTGAAGGAAAGAATGCAATTATTATTGACGATTTGATAGACACAGCAGGAACTATTACAAAGGCAGCTAACCTTTTAATCCAAAAAGGAGCCAAGTCAGTATACGCTTGTTGCACTCATCCCGTTTTATCTGGTCCTGCTGTTAAAAGAATTAAAGATTCTACCATAAAAGAATTAATAGTAACTAATACTATTCCGTTACCGATGGATAAGAAAACCGATAATATTACTGTATTATCAGTTGCACCATTATTAGCTGAAGCTATTGACAGAATACAAAGTGAAAAATCAGTTAGCGTGTTATTTGATTAAATTATATACATTTAACCCAATGATTTTAGAGGATACTAATTCATGCTATATCCCTCCGTGTCTTCTTAGATAAGGGGGGGAGTTTAAATATTGCTTTTTAAAAACAAGTCGTTTATGGGTCAACGACAAATAGATTAGCAAACGCGTGTGGGAACCTTTGAATTAGAAATGATAACCCAAGCGTTAGGAGTGAACTTTTTTTACCCGAAACGCAGTCTATTAGTTTTAACACATCTTTAAACCTCTGATTTTGTTTGTGATTCCTCAATAATTTCTTGTTTATCCCAAATCTAATTATAAATCTACTTAAATAATGCTAATCGGATTCTGAACATAGGAGGCCAAAATATGAAAGTGGTTGTAGCCTCAGACTCATTTAAAGGTTCTGCTTCTGCAAGGAAAGTATGCGATTCTGTAAAAACTGGAATTCTAAATGTGATTCCCGGAGCACAGGTGCTTTCTTTACCTCTAGCTGATGGTGGAGAAGGAACTATGGAAAACTTCGTCTATTCATCGAATGGAAAAATAATTGATGTAACAGTTACTGACCCTATTGGAAGGACAGTGAATGCAGCTTATGGAGTTATGGGCGATGGGGAGACGGTAATTATTGAAATGGCACAGGCATCTGGTCTTCCACTACTTGAAAAAAATGAAAGAGATCCGATGAATGCTACAAGTTATGGGACAGGTGAATTGATTAAGCATGCATTGGATGCAGGATTTCGTAAGTTCATCGTAGGCCTGGGTGGAAGTGCAACAAACGATGCAGGTATTGGGATGCTTAGGGCTCTGGGGGTTGGATTTTTTGATATAAATAAAGATAAGATTCCTGAAGGTGGATTTCATCTAAATAAATTGGCTGAGATTGACGAAAGCAATATAGACAGACGTATCAAAGAGTCATCTTTTGTTATTGCGAGTGATGTAACCAATCCTCTTTGTGGTCCACGAGGAGCTTCGGCTATTTACGGTCCTCAAAAGGGGGCTAGTCAAGAAATGGTTGAAGAGCTAGATCTTTCCTTAAACCATTTAGCAAACGTCGTATTGAAATATAAAAAGATTGATATGAGGAAACTAGAGGGGGCCGGTGCTGCTGGGGGAATGGGCGCTGCATTACTAGCTTTCATGGGAGCCGAATTTAAATCGGGAATCAACGTAATGATGCAAGAGATTCATTTTGAAGAAGCCATTAAAGATGCTGACCTGGTCATTACTGGAGAAGGAAAACTTGATGATCAAACATTATCAGGAAAAGTCATAGATGGTGTAGTCAGGATTACAAGAAAATTTAATGTCCCCGTCATAGCTTTGTGTGGAGGAATGAATATTGAAGCAGAGAATCTTAATAATTTAGGGTTATTATCCGCTTTCTCTATCGTTCCCGGACCTTGTTCTATAGATGAGGCAATTGAAAATGTGGATTACTGGACTATTCAAAGAACTGAAATGATAATCCGTCTATTTAGTCATCAAAATGTTAGCAATAAAGATAATGAGGAGGCGAAAGTATGAAGCCGAAAGTGTATATTACAAGAAAGATTCCAAATAGTATAGTAGAAAAAATTGAATATACTTGTGATGTAGAGATGTGGGAGGAAGAGAATACTCCCGTTCCGAGAGAGGTTCTTGAAAATAAGATACAAGAGATAGATGGTTTGTTCTGCTTGTTGACAGAAACTATTGACGAAGAACTGTTAGAGAAAGCGAGCAACTTAAAGGTGATTAGTAATATGGCAGTTGGTTACAACAATATAGACATTGAAGCTGCCAAACGAAAAGGAATAACCGTAACGAATACACCAGGAATACTAACGGATACCACAGCTGACTTAACTTTTGCCCTTTTAATGGCTACAGCACGTCGGTTAGTTGAGTCATCTGACTACTTGCAAAAAGAAGAATGGGAGACATGGTCACCTATGCAATTAACTGGTCAGGATATTCATGGAGCAACATTAGGTATCATAGGTATGGGGAGAATCGGTGAAGCTGTTGCTAAAAGAGCTTTAGGATTTGATATGAAAGTTATCTATCATAACAGAAGCAGAAAACCAGACATTGAAGAAAAACTCCATATAACTTTTGTGGAAATGGAGGAACTTTTACAATCCTCTGACTTCCTTTGTGTCCTTACTCCATATACAAAAGAAACTCATCATTTAATTTCAAAAGAAGAACTTTCTATTATGAAAAATACAGCTATATTGATCAATACAGCTCGTGGCGGTATTGTCGATGAGCAAGCACTATACCAAGCGTTAGTGAATAAGGATATTTGGGCAGCGGGATTGGATGTATTCGAGGAAGAACCAATACCCGTAACTCATCCTTTACTATCATTACAGAACGTAGTAAGTTTGCCACATATAGGTAGTGCAAGCGTAAAAACACGACTGAAAATGTGTGAAGTGGCTGCTGAAAATCTTACTAAAGGATTAAATAATGAAAAGCCTAAACATGTGGTAATATAACATTAAATTTAATTAGCACTTCTGTTACTATACTTTGAGCAAGATCCATTACCGAACTTAGTCTTTCCTCAAGGAGGAATAAGGGGAAGTAATATGAGAAAATACAGAGGTGCTATATAATAGAAGGAACTAGTCTTACTAATCTCCTTCACAGCTGATCAAGGTCGTTCTCCTAACTCCTTTCGAAATGTATTCGAAAGGTTATTTTTTTGCCGAAATTTAAGCCAAACCCCCTAGAAGTCTGTCCAAGTATTAGCGAATTTTCAGAAAACCGCCAGAAAATGATAGAAGAATAAGAAATAGTATAATACATAAACGGAAAGGAAAGGAGGTGAGCGTATCCGCATGAGATCATTACTAGGTATTTGTATCGTTATACTTGCAGTCATTCTTTTTCCAATCGAAACGTTCGCAAATAACGGAAATTCTGCTTCTGAAAAGAGTGCACCACAGGCCGATGTAAAAAAAGATTCATCAAATCCTATTGCCGAAGAGGCTTCGAAACAATCGGGCAAAGAGGTTTCTAAGAAAGCTTCTAATGCAGCTGAAAAGGTGACTGAGCATGGCAAGCAAAAATCACAAGCGAAGCCAGATAAGTCTAAACGTGCTTCAAAGAGTAAGGATTCAAAAACCTTGCCACCTGAAGCAAGTGACCAAGCTACCGAAAAAACAGAGAAGTTGGAGCGGGAAACAGCACCCAAAAAGGAAGCAGTCAAGAAGCCTGTTGAAGATGAATCGCGTGAAAAAAAAGATCGGTCAAGAGAATCGGTTGATAAACATGAAAAGAAGACTACTCAAGTGAATCTCGAAAATGGTAACTCTGAAGATGCTGAAGAAGAAGATTCGCAGCCAGTAGAATCTCGGAATTCAGTAACTGACTCAGAAAACAAACCCATTGAACAAAATCAAAAACCATCAGTAGATGATAACAATCTTGAAAATCATGAGCAGAATGAAAAGCCATTATCTAATCCAGATCCAAAGAAAAATCCTATCGTTTACGTACATATGATCAACCCTGCTTCGTTGCCGTCGCCAGTATCTACGGGCGGTGGCGATCTTAGCAGCCAAACTATCTCTTCTTCAGTGATAAAAGGAAAGATGCCAGACTCACTCAAATTTTTTGCTTCTGAGTCACAAATATTTGGCAAAAGAACCGAATTTCTTCGGGATCAATGGGTGAATGCACCACCAACAGAGCCACCCACGATTGTTTCTTAATTTTAAAAAGTGAAGAACTTACACAAAAATTAAAATTAAGGAGCGATTTAATCATGAAAAACGTATGGATGAAATCTCTAGTAATTACAGGAACATTAACAATCGGAGCATTCGTTGGAGTTCAATCAACAGAAGCAGCTTCTTCTAATGCACCAGCACATGTTAAGGAAAAGCAAGAAGCAACAGCTGAAAAAGAAGGTAAATCTCAGGGAAGCGTAAATGCTAGTGAAACAGCAAAAGCTAACGCATCCGCTAAGTCAGCTGTAGTAGCTGAATCTACTGAAAAAGAGACTGTTGTTAATGAGACAGAAGAAGCAGAAGAAGCTACTGTAGAATCTGACGAAGAAACTGAAAAGTCCACAGAAGAAGATGCAAACGTAGCACCAGATGAAGAAAAAGAAAACAAATCTCAAGAAAATAAAGCTAAGTCTCAAGCATCAGCAAATGCAAGTGACGTAGCAAAAGAGCACGCTTCTGAAAATTCAGCCGTATTAGCAGTAGAAGCAACTGAAGAAGAAGCACCAGAATCAGATGAAGATGCAGAAGCAAATGAAGAACAAGAAGAAGCACCAGAATCAGATGAAGACACAGAAACAACCGAGGAACAAGAAGAAGCACCAGAATCAGAAGAAGATACAGAAACAAACGAAGAACAAGAAGAAGCACCAGAATCAGATGAAGATGCAGAAACAAACGAAGAACAAGAAGAAGCACCAGAATCAGATGAAGATGCAGAAACAAACGAAGAACAAGAAGAAGCACCAGAATCAGATGAAGATGTAGAAACAAATGAAGAACAAGAAGAAGTAAATAAATCTGAAGAAAATAAAGTAAACGCACAAGCATCAGCAAACGCAAGTGATGTAGCAAAAGAGCATGCTTCAGAAAATTCAGCCGTGTTAGCAGTAGAAACGACTGAAGCGGAAGCAAAAGAAGAAGAGGGTACGGAAGAAACTACAACCGAAGAGGAAACAACTGAAAAAGAGAATACAGAAGATACTGAATCAGAAGACGAAGAAACAGACGAAGAAACAACTGTCGAGGAATCTACTGAATTAAAAGTAGAAGTAAAATAATTTAGTTTTTAATTGTAAAGTCGGGGTAATCCCTCGGCTTTTTCTAATGGAATAATATTCACTTCATTTAATGATTCAACTATATCCAAACAACTTTATTAAGCGGAAAAGTCTTTGATCAGCCCAAATTAGTAATTCTGCTATATTAGTAAAGAAGAAATTAAGTTGCCTGCATTAAAGGGCGATGAAAGTTATAAGAGTCTCACTTTCATAAACGGAAAGGAAACTCTTTATTTGCTAGCTTCCTTTTTTAAATCCTTCATAATGGGTGAAGTCATAGGAGCTAATGATGAATTGTGATAATATAAGGTTTAGTGATTTTTCAGACTAATTGTATACATAGGAGGAGACACAAGATGCAGAAAGTAATCCAGGCAGCATTAGAAGCTGGCAAAGAAATCATGAAGATTTACGAAACAGACTTTGAAATCGAATATAAAGAAGATGAGTCACCATTAACAATCGCAGATCAACGCTCACATGAATTGATTAAATCAATGTTAGAATCCAACTATCCAGGCATCCCAATTTTAAGTGAAGAAGGAAAACATCTTCCCTACAATGATAGAAAATCCTGGAGGGAATTTTGGTTAGTAGACCCTATTGATGGAACGAAAGAGTTTATTAAGAAAAACGGTGAGTTTACAGTTAATATTGCTCTTATTAGAGATGGCAAACCTGTAATGGGAGTGGTTTATGCTCCGGCTTTAGATCAGTTGTATGTTGCCGAACGAGGTAAAGGAGCCTATAAAGTGACATCTGCCCTGACTTCATCAGATAAGAATGTAATCACATTGCCATTGCAGGATTCAAATTCTAAAATAGCTAAGGTTGTTGCTAGTCGGTCTCATATGTCTGAAGAAACGAATGCTTTTATTAATGAACTAGAGAAAAAATACGACCAAGTAGAAACTATATCAGCTGGAAGTTCTCTTAAACTTTGCTTAATAGCAGAGGGAACTGCTGATTATTACCCTCGTTATGCGCCAACGATGGAGTGGGATACTGGTGCTGGGCAGGCGATTGTGGAGTTTTCTGGTGGAACGGTTTTTGTAGCAGAAGAAGATAAGCCGTTAGTTTATAACAAAGAAAATTTAAAGAATCCTTGGTTCCTGGCGAAAAGGGCAGATTAATTGATATTTCGAACTCTGTGATGAATTGTGTGGTACCTGGTACCACACAATTATGGTAGTTTCCGTTACAAAGGATTGCATTTGAAGGTCCGGGAAATCACTCGCTTTCCGTGGGCATGTGGTGAGCTTCCTCAGGCTACGCCCTGCGGGATCTCACCGATCATGTTCATCCCACAATGTGAGGAGAACGGAAGTATTGGATAAGCTGCTTCACGTGAGCAGAACGCCTCATCGTGAGAATCGTGGAGGCCACTGAAAAAGTGAATTTAATAAGAGAATTAGCTCAACCAACAACTATATACGCGAGTGATTTCTTCTTTAACATTAACATGAAGACTGTGATTTTCTTCCCGTGTTAAATTTAAACACTTTTTCAGCAGCCTCGAGAATTGTGTTGGGTGAGGCTTTATTCAATAGCATAGGTAAGACGCATTCTCCTATGCCGGGGTTCGTTCATTTCCATGTGAATGGGGTGGCTTTGAAACGGCGAGACCCCACAGGGAGTGACAACGACCGAGGAGGCTTGCCAGTTCCCCCACAGGAAAGCGAGTTGTTTCAAAGCCACCCTATCCCTTATACGGTAACGAACCCCATGATCTCGAAAATGTGTGGTACCAGATACCACACAATTCGAAGTTTACACAAGAATTAATGTTGACAGAATATTTTTAATTCTATATGATAAATGTAGAAAGCAACCCATTAGAAAGGACACCCTTTCAATTCCCGGTTGCAAACGACTGAAATAAACAAATGAATCACGTAACTGTAAAAGCTGTCTAATCTCTGATCGCTCAGAGGTTCACTCGCAGTTTAAAACCAGTTTTTCCTTTTTTTAGGGGGAAGACTGGTTTTTTTGATTTTTATGGGCCCATAAAAATAGTAAGACGATATTTATTATGGAGGGAAAATATTATGTGTGCAGTAGAAATGAAAAAACAGAGTCTTTCATCATTTACAGGAGAAGGGTATGAGATCCATCCACATTCTAAGCACGCCCGTCTTTACAATATTGAATTAGAAGAGCATGTGATTGATCAGTTTTTGGATGAAGTGAAAAATATTAGTGATGAGCAACTGGAGTATGTTCCTTATCAACGCCTGATGGTTGCCAGTACTTTAATAGATTTATTGGATGAAGATTTTGGAGAAAGGATTCGTTATGTTCTTAACGATCGGAACTCTGGTGGTTTTACGGTTGGCCTTCGTGGTCGTACGACGGATGCTCAAGATTATGTGAAGTTCTCTACAGCTTTGACACATTTGGCGGGGGTTCCGAATTTTGATGCTATGTCTAAAAAGTACTATGCACGCTTTTCGGTGAAACACACGGATGATAGTGATTCCTATCTTCGTCAAGCGTACAGAAGGTTTACTCTTCACACCGATGGAACGTATGTGGATGAGCCAACGGATTGGCTTTTGATGATGAAAATGGATGAGAAAAATGCGGTTGGGGGAAGCTCTCGTCTTCTTCATCTCGATGAATGGGAAGACTTTCAATATTATTATCATCATCCGCTTGCGTCTTATCCATTCACCTATAAAGCTCCAGCTAGTAAAAATGTGTCGGAAGATGTGCAGCGTAAGACGTTTTATGAATGGAACAATCAACCGTGTATCTGTTTCATAGACCAATTCGTATATCCAGAAACAATCGCACAAGCTCAATATTTAAAGGAAGTTTCCCAGTCGATGGAAAATTCATCAGGTGCAATTGAATTGGAGCTTCCTATTGGAGACTTGGTTATGCTGAATAATCGTTTCTGGCTTCATGGAAGAGATAGTTTTCAAAAAAATACCGAATTGCACCGGGAACTGTTACGACAAAGAGGAAGGTTCGTTCAGTAGTAGGAGGTCGTAGGAATGTATGATTATGTGATTATCGGAGGCGGAATCGTTGGGCTATCAACGGCTTACGCTCTCCTTCAGGCGAATCCTGGAGCAAACATTGTTGTTGTGGAAAAGGAAAAAGAGCTTTCTGTTCACCAGACTGGAAGAAATAGTGGAGTCATTCACTCTGGTGTGTATTATAAGCCAGGAAGTTTAAAAGCGAGAATGGCCATTCAAGGTCGAAATTCTATGGTGAAGTTTTGTCAGGATCATGGTGTTCCTCATGAAGTATGTGGGAAGGTTCTTGTTGCGACAGAACCGGAAGAACTGCCGCGAATGGAGAAGTTATATCAACGAGTTCTGAAAAACGGGGTGAACGTAAAGAAGATTGATGGACATGAACTTCAGGAAATTGAGCCATTTGTTAACGGTCTAGGGGGATTGAAGGTTCCGCAGACTGGGATCGTAAATTACAAAAAGGTTAGTGAGAAGCTTGCCCAACTGCTGAAACAAGCGGGTGTTGAGTTTTTACTTGGATCGCCAGTAGTAGATATAATCGAAAGAGCAGGTGAAGTCACGATTGATACCAGTAGACGAACCTTAAGGTCTCGCTTTTTAATCAATTGTGCTGGTCTTCACAGTGATCACCTTGTGAAGATGGCGGGTATTCATACTGATTTACAAATTGTTCCCTTTCGTGGAGAGTACTTTAAATTAACGGAAGAGAAGAACCATTTAGTAAAAGGGCTTATTTACCCGGTACCTAATCCAGACTTTCCATTTTTAGGTGTTCATTTGACTAAAATGATGGATGGTGGTATCCACGCGGGACCAAATGCCGTCTTAAGCCTTAAGCGTGAAGGGTATCGTAAGACGGATTTTGATTGGAAGGACACCTTGGATATTCTTTCTTTTCCTGGGTTTTGGAAAATGGCGGGAGCGAATAGGAAAGAAGGAGTGAAAGAGATGGTTCGGTCTTTTCATAAACAAAGCTTTGTGAAAAGTCTACAACGTCTTGTGCCAGATATTCAACCGGAAGATGTAATTCCAACCGATGCTGGTGTTAGAGCGCAGGCGATGTTAAAGGATGGGAGTCTTGTCGATGACTTTCACTTAATCACGGGAAGGCGCTCGATTCATGTATGTAATGCTCCTTCTCCTGCAGCTACAGCTTCTTTCGAAATTGGAAAAGAAATTGTAAGACGTATTTCGCAAGTAGAAAGGTCAAGGGTTAGTTAATAGGATAGGATCAGAGTTACTCTAACGGGGCCGTTATGAGGTGCGTGTAGCTTAATACACAAGTGTAATCTCAATGCTATTCTTGAAAATTTCGTACAGGAATTCACATTAAAATCACACAAAAAGGAACTTGGATTAAATTCCAAGTTCCTTTTATAATTCTTATGTCTTTGATCTTCAACTAACGATCCAGTTTGTTTAAAACAAGAAGATTCGTTTGCCATATGGAATTTGGGAGGGCAGGGAAAACAGCTCGCTTTCCGCGGGCAGACGACGAGCCTCCTCCAGCTTCGCTCTGCGGGGTCTCATCTAGTCCGCTTTTCCCGCAGGAGTCTCCCTGTTTTCCCTGCCCTCCCTGCTTTATTTTCACCAACGGACCCGAATATGAGGCCTCCCTCCATAATGAAAAACAGAGGATAAACATGCTGTTATATCAATGGCTACGTGCCGACAACATTCGTTGGTGTTTCCGTACCTCTTCTTCATGGCGAGGGGGAGCGGGGAAATGACGCATACTCGTCAAGATAAGCTCAACATTTTCGTAATCTCTTTTATAAACGTTATCCTTCCCAAAAGGATGATTTTATGAATCAAAAGAAGCACACTTGGCCAGGATTCTGTAGGGTAAACAGCTAAAGAAACCGGCTTTTTGAAACCATCCAGTGAATTCAAGGCTGAAATGTTCTTGAGTCTCTGTACACTGTTAAAAGACTCCTTTAGGAAGAACAGCTTATATCATTTATGTAGCGCTATATCCTATCAATTCAATACTCGATCTCTAAACAAGCTCTGCATGAACGTTTCAATGTCAAGGATTCATGGTTTGGGAGTAAAGTTGCAGTTGGAATATGAATGGATTCGGCCGACCTTCCTCCACAATTCGGTTCATCCAGAAACCAAAGTGATAAAGGTGCCGCCCGTGATATGATGGATTCCCTTAAGCTTGGAACTATTGACTCCGAATGGTGAAGGTATGTTCATTACTGTGAAAATATTGAAAACATTATTAGTAATAACTCTTCCTTAGCATTACTCGTATGTTAGCTTGATGGGTATTGCGCAATTTTCAGACCTTCTTTCCTTCGTGAGGAGAACGGAATCATTGGATACGCTGCTTCACGTGAGCAGAACTCTTCATGCGTGAGAATCGTGGAGGCAACTGAAAAAGTGAATTTAATAAGAGAATTAGCTCAACCAACAACTATATACGCGAGTGATTTCTTCTTTAACATTAACATGAAGACTGTGATTTTCTCCCCGTGTTAAATTTAAACACTTTTTCAGCAGCCTCGAGAATTGTGTTGGGTGAGGCTTTATTCAATAGCATGGGTAAGACGCATTCTTCTATGCCGGGGGTCGTTCATTTCCATGCGAATGGGGTGGCTTTGAAACGACGAGACTCCCGTGGGAGAAGGAGATAGGCGAGACCCCACAGGGAGTGACAACGACCGAGGAGGCTTGCCAGTTCCCCCACAGGAAAGCGAGTTGTTTCAAAGCCACCCTATCCCTTATACGGTAACGAACCCCATGATCTCGGAATCAAGTCTTCAACAATACTGACAAGTTTGAATAACGTCTACTTATAACAATACTGTGGCTTTTATTTAGTAAAGCTGATACTGTTTGTAGGAATCTTTTAATGCAGCTTCTAAGGCATTTCCTGCTTTACCTAAGTAGCCCTCTCTAAGGCGTGCCACAGGTTCATCCGTTCCATCCTTTAAACTGTACCCTTTTAATAACGATTTAATGAATTCTCTTCCATGCTCCGTAGCTAGCGTACAAGACGCATCCACAATAACACCGTACTTCTTATCAATTTCTAACGTAAGAGTAAGCGACTCAGAAATGTGGTTCGCCGCCATCCCTGTAGGTAATTTAGAATGTCCAGCTATAAATAAGGTTTTCATTTTCTTCCTCCTACCTGTTTATTCATATTTTTCTTGTAATCGATAAATTTCCTCCATCAGTGATCTTCCAATGATCGGTTCTGCTTCCTTATACACAGGATTCAAGGACTGCTTCCATAACTTTTTTTGTTCCTTTGTTAAGTAGTGGATCTCAAGCGAATCGGATCGCTTAATTTGGCGAAGATGCGCATCATTCATTTCTATTGAATGTCGTCGAATCCAATCCGTCGTTTCTTGCAGTGCTTGGTTAATAACCATTTGATGCTCTTTAGAAAGCTGCTCCCAAAACTCATCATTCATAAGAACTACATAGCCTAAATATCCATGGTTACTCAGGGTCATGTATTCTTGTTCCTGAAAAAGCTTCTTGGAAAAGATATTCGATAGAGTATTCTCTTGTCCATTAATGAAATCTACTTCAAGATTGTGATAGGTTTTATTAAATGGCAGCTTACTCGTACTGGCTCCCAGTGAGTGGAATTGAGAATCTATTACAGGGCTTGGCATGATTCTGAAATGAGTTCGCTTGAAATCAGAGGGTACATTTAGTTGCTTTTCGGAACTTGTGATTTGTTTGTAGCCATTGTACCAAAAGGTCATTCCTTTTACTTCATTATTTAAGCTATTTAACAATTGGGTACCGATCGTCCCTTGGTAGGCTTCTCTCACGGCTTCATGTGTAGGGAAGGCAAAAGGAAGATCGAGGACTTGCCATTTAGGAAAACGTTCAGTCAACTTTGAAGTCGCAGGTGCGATCATTTGAATATGACCATCCTTTAAAGCTGTGTACTCATTTTGATCGTCGTAAAGCGCTCCATTGGAATACACTTCAACTTTTATTGCTCCTTCTGTCCGTTCTTGAACGAGAGAAGCAAACCGTCTAGCTGCTCTTCCTTTTGGAGTGTTCTCAGCAACTACATGGCTAAATTTAATTACAACCTCATCTTGTAGACCTTCTTGCTCATCGTCGTATTCAATCGATTGAGAAGCTTCACTCAAGTCAAAGCCAAAAAAAAGTGCTGTGAACATTCCAGTGAAAATAAATAGACTAATCGCTACAATTGTTTTCAAAGGAACATCCCCCTGTAATCGTTTCCAATAGTGTAACATAGGTATACTTTTAAGTGATAGACTAGAGATAATAGATTAGGAAGGAAGATCGATTATGTCACTCAAACATATGCGTATTCGATGGAAAATTACGATTCTCTCATTTGGAATTGTACTATTTTCTGTTTTAATAGGTGGCATCATTATCATTGGGAATACAATTGAATCTAAGGAAGAGTCGTTAGGGGAACATGCTATGGTTACAGGAAGAACTGTAGCCAATCTACCTGCCTTGAAGGAAAATCTTACTGAATCAGAAGGTTGGAAACAAATTAATCCGATGGTGGAAAGAATCCGAACGATTAACAGTTCAGATTACATAGTAGTCTTAAATATGAATCGAGTCCGTTTTTCTCATCCTGTTGATGATAAGTTGGGCACTTTGTCTTCGGGGAAAGATGAGGGTCCTGCTTTTGCAGAACATAGTTACACTTCGAAGGCTAAAGGTGAATTAGGCGTAGCGGTTCGATCTTTTGTTCCTGTAATGAATGAAGATCACGAGCAAATTGGAGTTGTTATTGTCGGAAACCTTTTGCCTACAATACAAGATATTTTGCTAGGAATGAAAAGTGAAATTCTTTTCGTGCTTCTCCTAACTTCGCTATTTGGAGTATCTGGATCCTGGTTACTTGCGCGACACTTAAAAGAACAGACTTTTCGCTTGGAACCCCATGAAATTGTGCAGCTGCTTGTTGAAAGGACGGCAACATTTCAAGCCATGAATGAAGGCATTATTGCGGTTGATAATGAAGGAAGAATTTCGATAATGAATGACAAGGCGAAGAAGATTCTCAGCATAAAAGGGGATCGAACCCATCAATTACTTGAGCGTGTCCTCCCAGATATTAATCTTGGGGATGTGCTTACTTCAGGAAAGGCTGAGTATAATCAGGAACTTCGTTTAGGGAGTGCATTAGTGATGAGTACCCGAGTTCCGATTCGTGTTGAAGACCGTACAATTGGAGCGGTGATGATTTTTCAAGATCGTACCGATGTGACAAAGCTTGCGGAAGAACTGACAGGGGTCAAAGCATTTGTGGATGCCTTAAGAGTGCAAAATCACGAGCATTTAAATAAATTACACACAATTGCTGGATTGATTCAACTGGATCAAAAGGATCAAGCTCTAAACTTTGTCTTTGAAACCTCACAAAAACAAGAGAGGTTATCAAAGTCTCTCGTGAAGAACTTGAAAGACTATAGCTTATCAGGGTTATTGCTCAGCAAGGTCAGTAGAGGAAAAGAACTGGGAATTGAAATGGAAATTGATAAGCAGAGTGAATTGCTCGATTATCCTCCTCTGTTAGATCAACATGATTTTGTCCTTGTGTTAGGAAATTTGATTGAAAATGCCTTCCATGCTTTTGATGACATTGATCGAGAACAGAAATGGATTGATATTTCCCTTTATCAAGATCACCAGTACTGTAAAATCAGTGTCGAGGATAATGGTAAAGGGGTGGCTGTAGAAAAATCTAAAGTGTTTGAAAAAGGTTTTTCTACCAAAGGAGATCAGGGTTCAGGTATTGGTCTGTATTTAGTGAAAAATATTGTAGATAAAGGAATGGGGGAAATTAATTTCATCTCTCAGAAAGGTGAAGGGACGAGTATCCTAATCACATTTCCCATGACACTTGAGGAGGATTCGTATGGGCAAGCAAAAGGTGATTGATGTTTTACTGATTGAAGATGATCCAATGGTACAAGAAGTGAATCGTCAATTTATCGAAAAGGTACCCAATTTTAAAGTAGTAGATATCGCTTCTGATGGAAAGGAGGGGATGCAACTTGCTGAGAAACTTTCCCCTCATCTTATTATGCTGGATATTTATATGCCGGGTAATGATGGAGTGGAAACACTGAAGCAAATTCGCAAACAGGCATTTGATATTGATGTGATTGTCATTACGGCTGCCACTGATAAAGAAACAATTCGCGCAATGTTCCAAAATGGTGCGATTGATTATATTATTAAACCGTTTAAATTCGAACGTCTTCAGCAATCATTGATGAATTATCGGACCTTTCAATCTCAGATGAGTGGCAACGGGGATTTACAACAGCAACAAATTGATGAAGTGATTGGAAATCAGCTAGAGGATGAGGTGAAAGAGTTACCAAAGGGATTAAATCAGCAAACATTGGAACAAATCACCCATTTCCTCTATGAGAATCTAGCAGCATTATCTGCTGAGCAAGTCGCAGATGGTATTGGAATCGCTCGTGTAACGGCCCGGAGATATTTGGATTACCTCCAAAAAACCGGAGAAGTGGATATTGATATTCAATATGGAAGCATCGGTCGTCCAGTCAATCGATATTATATGAAAGATTAAGATCCTTTGCATGTTTAGCAAAGGATCTTTTTTGTTGTAGAGGATCTATAAATTATATGCATTAATTGGTGATTTGAACCCGTTCGTCTACGTGTCTTGCTTATGATAATCGTGTCTTTTTAAGGAGCTCGAGCTTTTGTAATTAAAAAAATGAACAAAAAGACCAAAATGTCCAATATGTTCATAATATTCTAAAATATATCTGTAAGCGTTACCATTACATGTAGTATTCTATTAATTCGAAACGGGGGATGGAAAATGTTAAAAAGATTGTTTTTTATAGTAACTTTGGCTGCGGTGATGACTCTTGCAGCTTGTGGAAGTGATGAAGGGTCAGAGGAAGCCTCTGGATCAGGAGATTCTAGCTCAGAATCTATTGTCTTTGGTACGGGTGGAACATCGGGAACTTATTACCCGATTGGTGGTGCACTTAAGCCGATTCTTGAAGAAAGTGACAGTATTGATAATGTAACGGTTGAATCTACAGGTGCCTCTGTTGCTAATATCCAAAATATCCAAGACCAATTAAATCAAATGGCCATCATTATGAGTGATGTTGGATTTGATGCCATTGAAGGTAATGGACAATTCGAAGGAAATGCAGTAGATGTTCAAGCCATGGCAGGCATGTATCAAAATGTGGTGCAAGTAGTAGCCCTTAATGATAGCGAGATCACATCGATTGAGGATTTAGAAGGAAAGAAAGTAGGAGTAGGGAAAGTAGGTTCTGGTGTAGAACAAAGTGCGAAGAAAGTCTTGGGATCAGTAGATCTAACTTACGATGATTTATCTAAAGTGACCCATACGGGCTATGCAGATAGTGTTCAAGAAATGAAGAATGGAAATTTGGATGCGGCCTTCTTTACATCAGGTGTTCCGAACAGCAACATCACAGATTTGATGCAGCAAACGGATATAAGTTTTGTTGAAATTAAAGGGGAAACTGCTGAAAATCTGATGGAAAAATATCCATTCTATAAAGCTAATACAATCGAAGCAGGAGACGAAGCTAGATACGATCTTGAGGAACCGGTAGAAACGATAGGAATTCAAAACATGATCATCGTTTCAAAAGAAATGAGTGAGGATGTCGTCTATGATATGACGAAGCGATACTATGAATACCTTGGCACCGAAGGCGTTTCTGTAGGAGCATTGAAACAACTTGAGCGTGATGAAATTGCAAAAGGTTTAATCGCACCTCTACATCCAGGTGCTAAGAAATTCTATGAAGAACAAGGCATTTTAGAGTAAAGGAAAGGGGGGCATCGATATGGTGCCCTTTTTATACGATGAATCGAAAACGAGCGACGGTGTACGCAATAGTCTTCTTATGTATAGTAGTTTCGCTGATGACCATAAAAGTTCCTACGCTTATGATTACTTCAGAAGGCCATCCACAGTATGTTTATCACTATAAAGAAGAAGCAGAATTCAGAGTAAGATGGCAACATTCCGTTGAAAAAGAGTCTTGGGAAGAAATGTTTGTTTTACAGGATGGGCTAATTGAACTGACGGGGACTCGTTTTAAAACCTTTGGGGCGGGTGTTCCAAGTAATGCTGGTGATCATACCTTCATTAAAGATGGTTGGGTCTACATGACAGGGATTACTCACACGATTGGGAAAAGTCTTGTCTTACGGACAGGAGAACATACCGAGCATCAATTAACTTATGAGGAAGACACCGTCCATCAATTGAATCGAAGTCAAGCCTATGAAATTACCATTGCCAGCCACTCTATATTGAATTCGATCAAGCATTATATTTCTGCAAAGTTGAGGTGAGAGAATCGTGAAGGAAAAAGTAAGTAAGGAAGAAAAACATGATAGTGAGAGCACAACACGAGTGAATGTTGCGAAGCCAATTGCTTTAACCATATCCATATTGGCCATTGCATTATCATTATTTCATTTGTACACATCTTACGCTGGATCTCTAGTTGATATCAAACAACGTAGCATCCACCTTTATACATTAATGACGTTAGGTTTCTTATTGTATCCTTTTGTAAGGAAAACAGGGAATAAAGGAATTCCTATTTATGATTACATAACAGCAGCCCTATCTTTTTGCGTTGCTGTTTATATGCTTTTCACGGCAGAGCGGATTATACAGTCTGGTGGACAAATCAATGATACCGATTTTTATGTAGGTATACTTGTTATTGTTCTATTGTTTGATATTACCCGAAGAGTAACAGGATGGGGCTTATCTCTATTAGGACTTGGATTTCTCATCTACGGATTTTATGTCAAACTTTCTATCTATCCAGAAATGAACGTAGCTACAGTTACTAGCGTAGCTAAACAAATCATTTCGCAATTAGTATTTATTACCGAAGGGGTGCTAGGGACAGCCATAGGCGTTTCGGCTAGTTACATTATTTTATTCATCTTATTCGGAGCTTTTCTTGGACGATCTGGGATGGGACAGTTATTTAATGATCTTGCATTAGCCGTAGCTGGTCATACCAAGGGTGGACCTGCAAAAGTAGCGGTCATTGCTAGTGGTTTCTTAGGTTCCATCAATGGTTCCGCGATTGCTAACGTTGTTACCACAGGTACGTTTACCATTCCTCTAATGAAAAAAATTGGTTACAATAAAAATTTTGCAGGAGCGGTTGAATCGGCTGCAAGTGTAGGTGGTCAAATACTTCCGCCTATCATGGGAGCTGCGGCCTTTATCATGGCTGAGAATCTTAATGTAGCTTATACAAAGATTATTTTGGCTGGAATTATCCCTGCTTTATTATTTTATATAGGGATTCTCCTACAAGTTCATTTTCGTGCTGCCAAGCGAGGTTTGACAGGAATGCCGAAGAGTGATCTGCCTTCTTTGAAGGGAGTCATTATCGAACGAGGTCACTTGATTATTCCAATGTTGACTTTGCTGTATTTGCTTTTCTCAGGTAAAACGCCCTTTTATGCAGCTTTCTGGTCAATCATTGCAACGGTTGTTATCTCAGGAACTAAGCGGATGTTGCCTATCATTGTAGCTATCTCCCTTTTCTTGATTTTTCAACCTCAGTTTTCTGCGATTCTAACAGGAAGTAGTCTTCCTAGAATTAGAAGCGATTGGTGGGAGCTTTTAATTATTCTAATTGTTCCTCTCCTCATTAATGTATGGAGAAAGAGGTTGAAAATCAAGGGAGAAGAAATGGGTGTCAAAGATTGCTTGCAAGCGCTTGAAGATGGAGCTAAAACAACCGTTCCCGTTGCCATCGCCTGTGGTGCTGTTGGAATCGTTGTTGGGATTGCTTCCTTAACAGGCGTTGCATTGGAAATTGCCAATAGTATTGTAAGTATTGGAAGTGCGGTCAATAGTCCTCTTATCCAATTATTGATCACATTAGTCTTGACGATGATTACTTCCATAATACTAGGAATGGGTTTACCAAGTATCCCGACCTACATTATTACAAGTACGATGGCGGCACCCATTCTATTGCAGCTTCCTCTTTATCGGGAAATTGCTGGGTCCACGGAAACAGCAACATTTGTTGCCCATATGTTTGTATTTTATTTTGGAATCTTCGCGAACATAACACCACCAATCGCCTTAGCAGCCTTTGCGGGGGCAGGAGTAGCTGGTGGGAATCCGAATAAAACCGGGTTTCAGGCGATGAAGCTAGCTATCGCAGGTTTTATTGTCCCATTCATGTTTGTCTTTTCACATGAAATGCTTATGATTGAAGCAACTTTTATTAACGTATTAGTGATTACTATTACTTCTATCATTGGAGTCTTCTTGTTATCCATAATGGC
This sequence comes from Halobacillus seohaensis, assembly GCF_042663045.1. Lineage (NCBI taxonomy): Bacteria > Bacillati > Bacillota > Bacilli > Caryophanales > Bacillaceae > Halobacillus > Halobacillus seohaensis. The sequence continues at coordinate 61,098 of NZ_JBHSZV010000027.1, forward strand.
GGAAGGATATCTAAAAAAAGGTGTACCAGGTTGGTTGAGAGCCCTATCTGGGGTAGGCGCAGTGTTACTAATCTACCCAGGACTCGTGACTGATTTAATCGGTTTGGCCGTATTAGTTCTGGTACTCGTCACGAATCTAAGAGATACAAATGAGTTTCAGCAACAACGTCCCGCACTTTAATGAAGGAAGGAGGATAATCATGCGTTTTGCAACAATTGAGCATAAGGGAAAGGAAGCAGCAGCCGTCTTGGCTGAGAAACAAAAATATCTCACTATCCCTGATATCAACCAATTTTTCAACAAATCTTGGCCTAGCGATTTGTTTGAATTGATTCAACCTGAATATTTTGATCCTTTTAAAAAGTGGTGGAATGAACAATCCAAGCAAGATATCAATGATATCCAACGTGTCGAGCCCACTAAGTATGGCCCTCTCTATCATCACCCAAGGAAAATATGGGGGATTGGACTGAATTATGTCGATCATGCTTCTGATTTAGATGAACAGGCGCCACAAGGGGAACCGGCAAGTTTTATGAAACCAGACACGACAATAATCGGACACGAGGATACGATTTGCCTGCCACATCAATCCGAGCAAACGACCGGGGAAGCTGAATTAGGTATCATCATAGGACAGCAGTGTAGAAATGTTCCTGAAAACGAAGTTAGCCAAGTCATTGCGGGCTACACAACCATTATCGATATGACAGCGGAGGATATATTAAAGCGAAATCCACGTTACTTAACTCGTTCTAAGAGCTTTGATACATTTTTTAGTTTTGGTCCTCAACTCGTAACTCCTGATGAAATTTCCGATATTTTTCATCTGAAAGTGACCACAGCTATCAATGGGCAGGAATACCGAACAAATGAAGTGAAAAATATGACATTCGATCCCTATCATCTCCTCTCTTTTCATTCACAAGTAATGACCTTACTTCCTGGAGATATTATATCAACTGGAACACCAGGCGCTAGTATTATTAGAGATGGCGACGTGATCGAATGTCAGATTGAAGGCTTTGCACCATTACGTAATCCTGTTAAAGATTTAAAAAGGAAAGGATTGAATTAAAATGGATCTACAATTAAAAGGTAAATCTGTAGTCGTGTTAGCTTCTAGCAAAGGTTTAGGAAAAGCGGTTAGCACGGAATTTGCAAAGGAAGGATCCAAAGTTCTCATCTCCAGTCGTAATCAAGAAGAGTTGGAGAAAACAAAAGCTGAAATACAAGAAGTTAGTGGTAATCCAAATATCGATTATCAAGTGTGCGACGTCACGCAGGCTGATCACATTAAACAATTGATTGAAAAAGCAATTGATCTCCACGGTACCGTTGATATTTTGATTAATAATGCAGGGGGGCCTCCCGCGGGAACGTTTGATCACTTTTCAGATGATGATTGGCAAAACGCGTTTGAATTAAATTTGCTTAGTTTCACACGAACCATTCGGGAAGTCCTTCCTTCCATGCGTAAACAGCAAGAAGGGAAAATCATAAATATCGCTTCCTCTTCCATTAAACAAACACTGGATAACCTCATTTTATCCAATACTTTTCGCGCAGGAATCGTTGGTTTATCTAAAAGCTTGTCTCAAGAACTAGCCCCAGATAACATTTTGATCAACACTGTGGGACCTGGTCGAATCGCTACCGATCGAGTGGCTAACTTAGATGAAAAAAAAGCGGATAAGCTAGGGGTATCTTCGGAAGAGTTGAGGAAAAAGAGCGAACAGTCCATTCCTATGGGTCGATATGGGGAGCCGGAAGAGTTTGCTAAAGCTGTTGTTTTTCTTTCATCTGGTGCCAATACCTATTTGACAGGTCAATCACTCGTGATCGATGGTGGGTTGGTTAAGGCGCTTTGATGAGAGAGAGTCGTGTGAAAATTCGCTTTCCGCGGGGCGAGACGGATTTTTATTCTAAATCGTAATAATTTTAGCAACACAAATTACAGTACAAATAGCATATAAAACAGAACGCTTGGTTTTTTTAAATCCAAGCGTTCTGTTTTATGTTTTCTTATTAAATTAAAGCCTCAGATTATGGAAAACTCAGCTTCGAGACATTCCGGTGGTTTCCGTTACAAAGGATGGTGTTAGAAGGTCCGGGAAATCACTCGCTTTCCGTGGGCATGTGGTGAGCTTCCTCAGGCTACGCCTTGCGGGATCTCACCGATCATGTTCATCCCAGCTCTTACGTTTTATAAGGAAGAAGGCTAAATCTAGTTCATCAATCACATCGGCGTTATCCAGCTCCAGCGCCTATCGGCTAGTGAGACTTCCCTCGCTTCTGTACGATAAGTCAACATCGAATCACGATGTTCTTCGTGTTTCCTTTATCTCCGACAGCTCAGTCCAGTCCATACGCCGCTGACCAAGGCGCCTCCGCTTTTAAAGGTGGAGTCTCGCAATTTCCCGGACCTTCTTGCTTTCGTGAGGAAAACGGAAGCATCGGGTGAGGCTTTATTCTATAGCATAGGTAAGACGCATTCTCTCATGATCTTGAAACAGAATCTTCGTGGTACTAGGTACCACACAATTCAATTCTACACCTACTCTTATTTCGAACATTTTGCTTACCTAACAGATGAAGGTTATTATTTCTCGTATCAAAACTGCGGAAGAACGTGGTCCTAAGTGGTTACGTGCCCTCCATATGGCGAGCAAGGAGGCTCAACGTACACCCACGGAAAGCGAGCCGTTTCCTCCGACTCTCTTCCTCTGTCTTTACTAACGAAACCATTCTTTTTTTACAACTCTTTTTTCATCAACACCATGTAACACATAGCCTAATATTTAAGCGGGAACCGATCATAAATAAACCGGAATTTTAATAATTGAGTCAAAACAAGCATGAATCAAGCCAAAATCCTCTGTATTCTGTCCAAACACAGATTTAACCTCCATTATTTGAATAATTATCATCAATGTCATTGATATGCATTAATACTTGATCCCTTCCATGGTAAATATGCTCATGCATAGCAATACGAGCACGGTCAATATCTCTATCTTCAATGGCTTTAAGAATAGTTTCGTGAACATCAAGAGAATGTCTTAGTTGGTTTTCGTTAAACCAATAAAAAGATCGGAAAATTAAAGGGACGACAACAACTTTAGATATATGAGAATGAATATGTTGGTTTTGGGAAGCTTTGATTACCGTGTCGTGAAATTTATGGTTGATTTCTAAAATGTATTCAATGGTTGCTTCTCCAGATTCGAAATAGCTATTAATCGCTTGTTCATACATATCGTTAGCTGTCTTCATTTCTTGTATATCAAGTTCGGTTCGGTGGGTAGCGGCTTGAGCAGCTGCGTAGCCTTCTAAAAGTGTCCGAAGATCATAAATTTGTTGAATGTCTTGTTTCGTAAAATCGCGGACTCTCACACCTCTCTTTATAGACACAGTCAGCCCTTCTGATTCCAACTGTTTGAGAGCTTCTCTAATAGGAGTGCGGCTTATTTGTAATTTTTTTGCTAGAAACTCTTCGGTAAGTCGCATTTTTGGTGGAAATTCACCATGTAATATGGCTTTTTTTATATATTCGTATGCATTCATTAGTTAACACCTCTTTTTTATTGTATACAATACTTCGTAATGCTTCAATAATTTCAATAACTTTTCCTTTGTAAGTGTTGTTTTATAGGTGTTTTATAAGATGGAAAATATTTTTATGTTATTAGTGTTGATTTATTGTATACAAGTTGCTAACATTGTACACAACATTCAGAAAATTATATCAGATTTTGTTGCTGGTGAAGAAAACCTATATTTTTTTGAATGTATGGAAAGCGCTATCATTTATAGCGGTTAGATTTAAAAATAGGGCTATGTTAAACATTCATGTTGATCGTTGACCGAGTTGAGGAAGAAATTTATTCAACAATCGAGCAGTATTGTTGAGGACTCGATTCCGAGATGATGGTGTGGAAAAAAGGGCGGTGGGGAAGGAGTCGCTTTCCGTGGGCGTGCGCTGAGTCTCCTCAGGCTGGCGCCTTCCGGGGTCTCATCTAACCCGCTTATCCCACAGGAGTCTCCCCCTTCCCCACCGCCCTTTGCCGTATGTTTCTATCGGAATCGCGCCGTTCTACCGTCCCTGTTAAAGCATGAGATATCTGATATAACGCCAATTAAAGCCTGTATACACACCAGTGAATATTGCCATCACACAGATCTATTGAGCCATTAGATAAGTTGTTAAAAATCGGGTGTGACCACTTGTTTATATGAAGTGTACCTATTATGGGACCTTGACAAAAAATTCTGTGGCAATAATTTCAGTCCATAAACAACAGCTAGGAGCTTACCTGGTGTGTATGCCTACCATCACCACCTCTCCTTATGAAGAGACCGTTTCTGAATTTATAGTACAGATCAATAGTACAGGATCTATTAATGGCACAAGCAGATGATTTCAATGGCAATATTCAGACAGCACCCCCGATTTTCATAAAAAGGGTTCCGTTCCACTCTTCATAGTCATGGGGGATGGGAAACCATGAGACTCCTGCGGGAAAGGATAGACTGGCGAGACCCCGCAGAGCTTTAGCTCGAGGAGGCTTGCCGTCTTCCCCGCGGAAAGCGAGTGGTTTCCCATCCCCCATGCTCCGATGAAAAGCAACGGAACCGCCATTCTTTTATTAAACAATCTGGGGGCTTTAACGGAAAATGCGACTTATCTAATAAAGAAACAATTAACAAAAACCAAAAATTAAAAAGGATGTGTTTTTATGGGTCAAACCTTAGAAGGAGTTAAAGTCTTAGAGTTAGGAAGTTTAATAGCCGGACCGTTCGCCGGCAGATTAATGGCGGACTTCGGAGCGGACGTAATCAAAATTGAGCCGCCAGAGAAAGGGGATCCGCTCAGAGATTGGCGGCATATTTATGAAGGGACATCACTCTGGTGGAGACTGCAATCAAGGAATAAGAAGTCAATTACAGTTGATTTAAAAAGTGAAGAAGGACAAGACATAGTTAAATCACTGGTCGAAGAGTGCGATATTGTCATTGAAAACTTCAAACCAGGGACATTGGAGAAATGGAATTTAGGATATGATCAACTGTCGGCCATTAATCCGGGTTTAATTATGGTTAGGGTATCTGGTTATGGTCAAACAGGTCCTTATCGAGATAAACCTGGATTTGGCAGTATTGGTGAGTCAATGGGAGGACTACGTCACGTAACAGGGAATCCGGAACTACCACCAACTAGGGTAGGGGTTAGCCTTGGCGACTCTCTTGCAGCTATGTATTCGGTTATTGGTGCAATGATGGCGATTTATCATAGAGATGTAAATGGTACAGGGAAAGGACAAGTTATTGATGTGGCTCTTTACGAGGCTGTCTTTAGTTTAATGGAAGGATCACTTCCTGAGTTTGATAAATTAGGTGCCGTTCGAGAAAGGACAGGATCTTCCTTGCCAGGGATTGCTCCTTCCAATACGTATCAATGCAAGGATGGGAAGTATATTGTGATTGGTGGAAACGGGGACGCCATTTTCAAAAGGTTAATGAATTCTATTCAACAACCAGAGTTAGCCGAAGATGAACGTTTTCAAAGTAATAGTGGACGAGCTGCACAAGCTGACTACCTTGATGAAGTGATTGAAAATTGGACAAAAACAGTCGATCTTGAAAACGCTTTAGAAACGCTTGATGAAGCTAGAGTTCCTGCAGGCCCTATTTACAGTATTGAGGATATTGTAAATGACCCTCATTACCTGAGTCGGGAAATGGTGCAGAATTTTAAAATGAATGAAGAAGAGTCTTTGAAGATCCCGGGGGTTGTTCCAAAAATGAGTGAGACACCTGGAGAAACAAAATGGTTAGGTCCGGAACTTGGCCAACATACGGATGAAATTATGAAAAGCTTGTTGACCTTTGACGATGAGAAGATTCAGGAACTAAAAGATAAAGGGGTTATATAACAATACTAGAGGAGAGTGAGTTGCCTTGAAAAGAATTTATATTCAAGAAGTCGCGACTAGAGATGGACTTCAAATTGAAGATCAGTTTGTTCCGACTGATAAGAAGATTGATTTAATTAACAGGATGAGTGATTCAGGACTCGATAAAATTGAAGTGACATCATTTGTGTCTCCAAAGGCTGTTCCTAATTTGAGAGATGCCAAGGAAGTCATGGATGGCATTGATCGTAAGCCCGATGTCACTTATACGACGCTAATTCCAAATGTTAAGGGGGCAGAACGCGCTGCATCCTGTGAGGCAGACGAAGTCAATCTTGTAGCATCCGTCAGTGAGACGCACAATCAAAAAAATGTTCGTCGGACGGTTGAACAATCCTTTGCCGATTTTAAAGATATTTCAGGCTTTTTATCCGGTACGAATATACAAATTAACGGTACGTTGGCTACTACCTTTGGTTGTCCTTTCGAAGGCAGTATTGATGAAGATAGAGTAATGAACTTGATTAACGAGTACCTAGAGTTAGGAGCGAAGGGGATAACGCTTGCAGATACGACGGGGATGGCAACGCCTAAACAAGTATATCAATTGTGTGAAAAGGTGCTGAAGCGTTGGCCAGATCTACCGGTTACCTTGCATTTTCATAATACAAGGGGGATGGGATTTGCCAATGTTATAGAAGGAATTCGTGCAGGTGTATCACAGTTCGATGCTTCTTTAGGAGGGTTGGGCGGCTGTCCATTTGCCCCGGGAGCTACCGGAAATATATGTACAGAGGATCTCGTTCATATGCTTAGCTTTATGGATTATGAAATGAGAGCAGATTTGGATCAATTAATTGATACATCGAAGCACTTGCAAACGATACTACAACGTGAAGTACCCGGACAAATCATTAAAGCTGGAAAAATTACAGATTTACACGCCATATCCTAATCACAGAAAGGGGAATACCCATTGGCTCCAAAAACGCTTTTTGAAAAAGTATGGGAAAACCATCTAATTGATCCATCGATGGAACAGCCATTACTTTTTATTGATTTGCATTTGATTCATGAGGTAACGTCACCACAGGCTTTTTCATTATTAAGGGAGCAGGGACGTACTGTGCGTCGCCCTGACTTAACATTCGCAACAACGGATCATAACGTGCCAACTACAGATAGAAGTGAAGGAATTGCAGATGTTTTAGCAAAAAAACAAGTACAGTTCTTAACGGAAAATTGTAAGGAATTCGGTATTGATGTCTATGATCTCAACCATCCAGATAACGGAATTGTTCATATCATTGGTCCTGAACTTGGACTAACAACACCTGGAAAAACCATCGTTTGCGGCGATAGTCATACATCGACTCACGGAGCTTTCGGTTCTCTTGCTTTTGGTATTGGCTCAAGCGAGATTACTCATGTATTAGCGACGCAGACCCTCCCACAGGAAAAACCTAAAACGATGAATGTCCAAATTGAAGGCGATATGCCTCGCGGAGTTAGCAGTAAGGATATCATCTTGAACATCATTGGCCAAATGGGCACGCAAGGCGGAACAGGCTATATCATTGAATTTACCGGAAGTACGGTTAGGAACATGTCGATGGAAGAGCGGATGACGATTTGTAATATGGCGATTGAAGCAGGAGCTCGTTCTGGCATGATAGCTCCAGACGAGAAAACGTTTGAATTTTTGAAGCAGAGGCATTTTTCGCCAAAAGGACAGCAATGGGAAGATGCAGTCAAGGAGTGGCAGAAACTGTACACGGACTTGGATGCCGTTTATGACCATACTCTTACCATTAATGTAAATGATCTGGCTCCACAGGTCACATGGGGAACGAACCCAGGCCAGGTTACTTCAATTGATCGGAGTATTCCAGTAACGGAAGAGCTTGCAGATTCTTCCGAGCAGACAGCTGCCGAAGCGTCCTTAAGTTATATGGGATTAGAGTCAGAGACAAAAATGGAAGACATCCAACTGGATAAGGTGTTTATAGGTTCCTGTACAAATGCAAGAATTGAAGACTTACGTTTAGCAGCTGGGATTGTAAGCGATAACAAGGTGGATGGTAACATTGAAGCCCTAGTCGTACCAGGATCATATCATGTGAAAAGAAAAGCTGAGAAAGAAGGACTGGATCAAATTTTTATTAAGGCTGGATTTGAATGGAGAGAACCAGGGTGCAGCATGTGTCTCGGTATGAATCCTGACTTTTTAAAAGACGGCGAACGCTGTGCTTCAACGTCCAATCGAAATTTCGAAGGACGACAGGGGAAAGGTGGCCGAACGCATCTCGTAAGTCCTATGATGGCTGCCGCTGCGGCTATAACCGGTCAATTAACAGACATTAGAGAATGGGATTTCACAAAGGAGGCGGTCATGAATGAAACCGTTTCGTAAGCATGAGGGATCGGTTGTCCCTCTAAACAGACCGAACATAGATACGGACATTATTATTCCTAAAGAATTCCTCAAGCGGATTGAGAGAACAGGGTTTGGACAGTATCTCATGTATGACTGGCGTTTTGATGAAAGTGGGGAGCCACGCGAAGACTTTGTTTTAAACTTTAAAAAATATAAACAAGCTTCGATTTTACTTACAGGTAATAACTTTGGATCAGGTTCCTCAAGGGAAAATGCGGTGTGGGCCCTCCAAGACTATGGATTCCAGGTCATTATTGCTCCGTCTTTTGCGGACATTTTCCGAATTAACTGTTCTAAAAACGGTTTGTTATTAATTGAACTGGAGCAATCGTTAATAAATGACCTATTTGAAAAAGAAAAAAGCTTCCCTGGCTACACAATGGAAGTCGATCTCGAGGAAGGGATGATTAAGGATGAACAAGGATGGTCAATCCCTTTTACGGTTGACGAACATACTCGCCATAAATTTTTGAATGGTTTGGATGACATTGCATTGACCTTGCAATCGGAAAAGAGTATTAAAAATTTTGAAAAACAAAGACCTTCATATATGAGTCCAAATTAATTTTCTTTATTATTATGTATCTGAATATTATGAAATATCGGGAGGGATAAGTATGAATAAAACAAAAAAAGAACCCATTAAAAATGGGAAGTTGTGGATCATTTTGGGGATTATTTTTGCTCTGATTACCCCATGGTACTTTCCTGCTGGATCGTATAAGCCTTTATTCTGGGGAATTCCATACTGGGCATTTATTATCATCGGTGCTTCTATATTGTTGTCGGCCTATTTAACATACATTTTAAAATACGAGTGGCAGCTTGAAGAAGAAAACGAAGAAGCTGAAGAAAAGAAGGGGGAGAAATAATCCATGGAACTGGCATTTGCAGGTTGGTCGGGGGTCTTAATTTTATTGATGTATGGCGCTCTTATGCTTGGCGTCGGAATCATTACGTATTTAAAAAATAGAAATGTTCATGAAAGTCTTGATGAGTATTATCTCGGAGGACGCGGACTCGGCGTTATGGTTTTGTTTTTTACTTTTTTTGCGACACAATACAGCGGTAATACAGTAGTTGGATATCCACCGACAGCCTATAGAATCGGATATGAATATCTAGTATCTGTCCCTTTCTTTATTATGATCATTGTGATGTACTTGACATTCGCGCCCAGGTTATATCTGATGGGGAAAAAATATAATCTCCTCACACCAGTCGATTGGATTGATAAACGATTCAAATCGAAAGCAGTTTCCATTTTAGCTGCTATTTTAATGCTTTATGCTTTAGGTAATTATTTATTAGAACAGTTTGTTGCAATTGGACAAGGTGTTTCTGGTTTAACGGGGGGAACGATACCCTATCAATTAGGCGTAGTGTTCTTTATTACCATTATGCTGATTTACGGGTGGCTTGGCGGAATGCGTTCCGTCGCATATACGGATACGATGCAGGGGATCGCTTTATTATTTGGTGTCTTCATGCTTTTAATTGGTTCCATTATCTACTTTGGCGGACTTCCAACCTCTGCAGATTATATGCAAGCCTATGCGCCAGAAAAGCTAGGAGTTCCTGAAGGGCCTGGTGTCGTCAACTGGTTCAGTTTATTACTCCTTGTAGGAATTGGTGCCGCCGTTTATCCCCATGCTGTACAAAGAATTTTTTCAGCAAAAAGTGAAAAAACACTAAAACGTTCATTTACTCGTATGGCTTGGATGCCGTTCATCACAGCAGGGGTAGTGTTTTTAGTTGGAATTATCGGAATCGCGACATTTCCCGATTTAACAACGGCTGAATCTGAACTATTGGTCGGAAAGATGGCTAGTGCAGTTGCCAATCAAAATGCTCTCTTTTATTGGGCAATGGTTCTACTGTTTGGCGGTGTAATTGCTGCTATTGTTTCAACGGCCGATTCGATATTATTGACGTTTTCATCAATTGTTTCTAAAGACTTATATGGAAGATATATAAATCCTGAAGCATCAGAAAATAAAAAAATAATTGTTGGAAAACTGGTTGGAGTGGCTGCTGTTATTGTCCTTGTAATGATTGCATGGTTTCCACCAGGAACGCTCTACCAAATTTTTGTTTTGAAATTTGAGCTATTAATTCAAGTGGCTCCTGCCTTAATTCTAGGACTCTATTGGACTCGCCTTAAGGCAAAAGCGGTATTCATAGGGATGCTCGTCGGTACTATAATGGCCTCGTTTATGACTTTTGCCAGCATAATGCCTTTAGGAGTATTCAGTGGTCTATGGGGATTACTTATTAATCTCTTGATTTGCGTGATTGGTAGTTTCCTCATGGAGAGATCGGCTTATGAAGAGGAAGAAGCTGATCAAGTTATTGGTATGTAATGACCTGAACATAAACGAACTAGACAGTTGAGTTCGTTTATGTTCCAGGCATAAGATTATTAGTAAGAAAAGAGATGTCTTGAAAATGAAAGTAGCTGCAAGAGATAAGAAACCGGCAATCACGGGTCACCCTTGGAAAATGTTAATCTGGCTTCTTACTGCTCAAATTATGGTTGCCTTTATTGGAAGAAGTCTTGCTCCGCTTGGTGTGCTTATTGAAGAGGATTTATCCCTGTCAAAAGTTCAAGTAGGATTATTACCTTCGGCGTTATTCTTAGGACAGGCGATGGCATCAATCCCTATTGGTCTAGCCGTCGATCGAATCGGATCAAAACGTATGTTATTGGTTTCATCCCTGTTGATAGGAATAAGCTTCTTACTTATGACGTTCCAATCAGCATTTTGGCTCGTGCTTTTCCTCATAATGATTGGTGGACTCGGGTATGGAGGAATGCACCCAACAACCAATAAGGGAATAATTTATTGGTTTTCCCAAAGGCAGCGAGGAACTGCTATGGGAATTAAACAAATGGGGATTACATTTGGTTCAGCTCTATCGGCTATATTATTATTACCACTTGCTGCTTCCTATGGCTGGAGAATTGTAGTTCTGATTGCTTGTTTATGTTTAGTTGTTACGGGAGTAGTTGCCTTTTTGTTCTACCGGGACCCTCCTCAAGAAACGGAGATAAGTAAGGAGAAGTCTTCATTCAAATCCATTTACTCTTCGATTATGAAAATGGTAAATAATAAACCATTATTTCTTGTCAGCCTGAGTGCGATGGGAGTCAATGGATCGCAGATGTGTTTGAATACATATCTTGTTTTGTTTGCTTATGAACAGCTTAGCATTAGTCTAATATTGGCTGGAATGCTGCTAGTGATTTCAGAGGTCAGTGGCTCACTTGGAAGAGTAGGTTGGGGTATGATTAGTGATCATCTATTTGATGGAAAACGACTGATTATTCTCGTCTTCATAGCTAGTATCACCTTATGTGTAAGCGTCATTGTTGCTTTTATCCCTGATGGAACACCTTTTTGGTTGTTGGTTCCTATTTTCACCGTATTTGGATTTTCCGTGTCAGGATTTAATGGCATTTGGATGAACTTGGCTTCAGAACTCGTTCCTAAGGAGCAAGCAGGTTTATCCAGTGGATTCAGTATTACACTTGGCTCAGCCGGAGTGATCATCATTCCACCTGTCTTCGGATTTTTCGTTGACCAAAATCAAAGTTACACATTCAGTTGGTTATTCATTTCTGTAATCATGATCGTCGTTTTATTCATTTTAGCCAGGTTATCTTCTATAAAAGATAAGAGCATTTCTTCTGCCTAACAGGAAACATTAAAAGGAGGGATATAGAATGAAATTTGATCCTTCAGAATTAGAAACGAAAAATGTATATAAACTATTGTCAGGATCAGTTGTTCCGCGTCCAATTGCTTGGGTTTCTTCGATATCTGAGGAAGGGATTCGAAACCTGGCACCATTTAGCTTCTTTACTGTAGCATCAAGGCAACCGCCAATGCTTTGTATATCCATTGGACCAGGAGTCGGAGCCAGAAGTGGAACGATTAAAGATACACTGGAAAACATACGCTCACAGAAAGAATTTGTCATAAACATCGCATCAACACCGCTTGGGAATGAAGTTCAAAAAAGCTCCGAAAATTTTGCTGAAGAGATGGACGAGTTCGAGGAAGCCGGACTTACCCCCATTCCAAGTGAAAAAGTAAAACCGATGAGAATTAAAGAAGCTCCTATACAAATGGAATGCAAACTGCACCAAATTATTCAGTTGGGTAGTGATCATTTAATTATCGGAGAAATGAATCTCTACCATATTCAAGAAGACTATTATAATGGTAACTATAAAGTTAATTTTGAAAAATTGCGTCCTCTAGGCAGGTTAGCGGCAAGTTATAGTGAGAGTAAAGACTTTTTTTCACTGCCAAACGATGCTATTAAGTAGTGTTTGTGAAGAGTCGCCTCTGATTATGGGAGGTGGCTTTTTCATTGGCTAAATTGTGTGGTACCAGGTACCACACAATTTAGCCAATGAAAAAGAAAAACACCTCCAATAAAATTGAAGGTGAATTAATTTTCTAGTATGTTGGAAGATTTTCGGAATAATCGTATTCTTTATGTTCTAACGCCTTTTCTCCAGCTTTCAATACTTTTATAATTCGGTCGACATCATAGACACTTCCACGCCAAGTACCACCACTGACTTTTTGTAGTTCAGCCCATAAGCGAGTATCGTCAGGTAGATATTCAGAAGGGCGTATGTCTTTATTTTGTTCTCTTTCAGCAAGGACTTTACCGCCTTCTTCTGGGTTCAGTTCGTACTCTTCTGTCCCTAGAAAGTGAAGGTGGCCATTTAAGTTAAGAGTATCAATGTGAATTTCTACAATATCTCCATCCCTTAGTTTTCCTCCCGAGCCGTTATTGAAATGATTAATCAAAAGATAACAACAAAGTATATCATTACAAATGAATCAATCCATAACGCGATGGTAGTCCATGCTGCTTTTGGTATCTACTAACCTTCTACTTCATATTCCTGCAATCGCTTACGCTGCTGGTTGTGATGAATGTTTGGCCATTTCCTTCCAAATATCTTGACCAGAGGGAGCTAAAGCTGAATGCGGAATAGAAAGACCGAGTGCCTCACCAACTACTTGAGCAGAGGCTGCCGTACCTAAGAATTAGCATCCTCCACCAGGTGTAGCGCAAGCGCGACAACCTAGTTCAGCTGCTTCCTTAAGGGAAAGCTCGTCATTAGAGTAACGTGCACCAATGGTTTGAATTTTACCTGCATCTTCTCCAATAGAAGGTGGAAGGGTGACGCCTCATTTCTGTATGGAAAAGAGTCGAACATACCTGTTGTGCCTTGAGACCTGCCGTCACATGGATCACTTACATAAGTAGCAAAAGGTACTCCTTGAGATTTGGATACTTCCATAGCCGCTTCCTTCATAAGCATATCGACTTCCCAATGACCTGTATGATAGCCGAGAGTAATAGGATCTCCATTACTATCCTTCATCCCACCTTGTGTACTTAAGAGTAAGACTTGTTTTCCATTTAGCTTATTTGGTTGCCATCCCATTCCAACATACATTCTGAGATAAACCAAATAAATCACCACTTGGAGATTGACGAAGCATCTGATCTGTTAGGGGGAGTGAACCTCCAGGGCCTGATGCCCTAGTATGTATTTGATCAATATCTGTTTCTGTTAAATGCATTAAGTCCTCAATATGATAACTCAAGAAAAACACTTCTTTGTTTTGAATAAGTCTTATTATAAAATATTATGAATTTTCTATACAATTTTGTCAACTATGCAGAACGACGTTTTATATTATGAAATGTTTACTAGAGTTATTAATTTTAAAAATATTCTTGATATTACAAAATTCATCGGTTACTATAACATTAAGCAGTTAATTCGATGAACGAACTTAGTTTTTTAAGGAGGTGAATTTGGAAAAAGTTCACAAGTAGAGTTGTGCTAATACAATTATGGAAGCGTTAACAAAAAAAGAGGGGGATTTATGATTAAACACAAAATGTGGATCATCGCAATCGTGATTTTGCTTTTTGTAGTGGGGTGTCAGGATAGCGAAAGTTCTTCTAGTGGAGATTCAGGAGAGTCAGGAGATTCAGAAACGATTACACTTTGGCACATTGAAACAGGTGAATCAGAAAAAGCATTACAAGATTCAGTGGAACGATTTGAAAATTCCCATGATGGAGTGACTGTTGAAATGGTTAGGCAAGAGAATGATCCTTACAAAACCAAGTTAACAGTAGCCATGGGCGGCGGAACACCACCTGATGTATTTCATTCCTGGGGTGGCGGCTGGCTCGAGAAATTTGTTGACGCAGGCCAGGTGAAAGATCTAACGGAAGATATAGATACGTCAAATTATCTGCCAGCAGCTCTGACTCCAGCTACGTTTGATGACAAGAATTATGGAGCACCTTTAGCAATGGATATTGTCCCTGTATGGTACAACAAAGAAATGTTTGAAAATTTTGGTCTAGAAGAGCCAGAAACTTATGAAGAACTAAAAGATATTATCGAAACACTAAAATCAAATGATATTCTTCCTTTCTCTCTTGCTAACCAATCAAAATGGCCAGGTTCTTTCTATTATATGTATTTAGCTGAAAGAATCGGAGGTCCAGAGTTATTTAACGAAGCATACAATCGAGATGGACGTGGTTTTGATGATGAGGCCTATGTAAAAGCCGGAGAACACCTTCAAGAGTTAGTAGAAATGGGAGCATTTCCAGATGGTTTTAATGGAATGAACTTTGACACAGGTCAATCTAGACAACTCATTTATGCTGAACAAGCCGGTATGATTGTTCAAGGGAATTGGATGCTTGGAACAACTAGAGACGATATGCCGGAATTCGAAGAGAAACTAGGGTTCTTTCTATTCCCATCTATTGAAGGTGGAGAGGGTTCCAATAAAGATATTGTAGGTGGCGTTAGTCCAGTGTTCTCTGTTTCAGAAAAAAGTGAAAACAAGGATCTTGCAACAGAACTTGTTAATGAACTAACGAGTAAAGAAACAGCTCAGCAACTTGCTAATTCAGATGGTGCAATTTCTGCAGTTAAGGATGTAGAGTACGATGATGAGTATGTCCAAGAGATTAGTGAGGTATTAGAAGAAGCAGAATATATGCAAACCTTCTATGACCAAACATTACCACCAGAATTAGCAGAAGTTCATCTAGATACAACTCAATCTCTATTTGGATTATCAACTACACCAGAGGAGGCAGCAAAAGAAGTAGAAGAAAAGGCTAAAGAAACTCTAGAATAAAACTTGAAAACTACATCATGTGTATGAATGCATGGTGTGGTTTTCTCATCTATAAGTGAGGTGACATGCTTGCAAAATAATTTGGAGAAATTAAATGATGACAATGAACAAAGGGTAGAAGACAAGCAGGTCTATGATCCACCTAAGCCTGTAAAGTTAGCAAAGCCTAAGAAATCAAAAAAGAAAGAAGATCGCTGGGTTATTATTGGATTCTTGGCTCCTGCATTACTGATTTATGGTTTATATGTGATTTATTCCATTGCAATGACCTTTTACTATAGCCTTTTTGAATGGTCTGGTATCGATAACAACATGTTATTCACGGGCCTTCAAAATTATATAACATTAATGAGTGATGGAGTATTTTGGACATCATTACAAAATAATTTTTTATTAGTTGGAGCATCTTTATTGACCCAATTGCCTTTAGGGTTAATTATGGCTCTGCTTTTGTTCAGTCCAGTGAAAGGAATGAAGTTTTTTAGGTCAATTTACTTTATGCCTTTTTTGATGTCAACGGTTGCAATCGGGATATTATTTATTTATATCTACGATGGGAACTTCGGTATCATTAACCAAGTCTTAGGACAAATAGGGTTGGAATCATGGCAAAAAGGCTGGCTTGGTAATGAAGAAACTGCAATTTGGGCAGTAATAGCAACTGTTTGTTGGCAATTTGCTCCCTTTTACATGATTTTATTTAGAGCGGCAATTGTGGGCATACCTGAAGAATTGTACGAAGCCGCAGAGATTGATGGAGCGAATCCGAGAAAGAAGTTTTTAAAAATTACGTTGCCTTTATTAGTACCAACTATTATTACTTCGTCAATTCTTTCTATAATAGGAGCTTTAAAGTATTTTGACTTAATCTATGTCATGACTGATGGAGGTCCTAACAATTCAACAGAGCTAATGGCGACCTATATGTATGAACAAACATTTACTAACTTTAATATGGGGTATGGAAGTAGTATCTCCTTCACTATGTTCATTATTGCTTTAATTGTTACGATTTTCATCATTATATTTGATCAAAAAAGGAAGGGGGAGAACTAAATGTTTAAAAAGTTAAAACAGATGCCTCTTTATCTACTAGCGATTTTACTATTATTGTTCACCGGTGTTCCATTTTTCATCATGGTGAATACATCATTTAAAAGCCAGATAGAGTTTATGAGTTCTCCTTGGTCCTTACCAGAAAACTTTTCATTTGAAAATTACAGGTTATTGTTCGAGTCAGAATTTTTTCGTTTCTTTTTTAATAGTGTGCTTGTTTCAGTAATTTCTGTAGTTGCCGTTATCATTCTAGGTGCGATGGCTAGTTATCCATTGGCAAGAATGCGGTTTAAATTGAATAGACCTTTATTTATTTTGTTTTTGGTCGGTATGATGATACCGATTCATACGACTTTAATTCCGATCTTTCTATTAACAAAAAATCTTGGTCTCTATGATTCAATTTGGGCTTTGCCTGGACCTTACATTGCTTTTGCGCTTCCTGTTTCAATTATAATCTTCACTCAATTTCTCAAGGAGTTGCCAAAAGAATTGGAAGAGTCAGCTAAAATGGACGGTTGTGGTCAATTCCGTTTGTTTTGGAAAATCTTATTTCCATTATTAACACCTGCCGTTGCCACAGTAGCGATTTATAACTTTATTCAAATTTGGAATGAGTTTATATTCGCTCTTGTCTTGACGAATTCTGAAGAAAACGCCACCTTACCACTTGGCTTAAGAGAATTCTATGGGCAATTTTCCGTAAACATACCTGGAATTATGGCAGCATTGACGCTCGGCAGTCTTCCATTATTGTTAATCTATCTAGTCGCACAAGAGAAAATCGTGAAAGGAATTGCTGCGGGATCAGTTAAAGGTTAACAGCAATAGAAAGGAAGGGAAGCTTTATGAAGACCATCGTTAATCCTGTGTTACCAGGCTATCAACCTGACCCCTCTATAGTGAGAGTCGGAGAAAATTACTATATTGCAACATCTACTTTCGAATGGTTTCCGGGAGTCCAAATTCATCAATCACAAGACTTAAAGAATTGGAAACTGCAAACACCCCCACTTACTAGATCGTCACAGTTGGATATGATAGGGAATATCGACTCTGGAGGAGTATGGGCCCCATGTTTGAGTTATTCGGATGGAAGATTCTATTTAATTTTCACAGATGTGAAAAGTAGAAGAGGAGCGTTTAAAGATACGCATAACTATCTCGTAACATCCGAGGATATTAATGGTCCCTGGTCCGATCCTGTCTATTTAAATAGCAGTGGTTTTGATCCCTCCCTTTTCCATGAAGAAGATGGATCAAAGTGGCTCGTTAATATGATCTGGGACCATCGTAAAGGAACGAATTCTTTTGCAGGGATAGCGCTTCAGGAGTTTTCAGTTGATAAAAACCAATTAGTTGGACCGGTGAAAAATATATTCAAGGGTACTGAATTAGGTTTAACAGAAGCACCACACATCTATAAACAACACGGGTATTATTATTTAATTACTGCTGAAGGCGGAACGGGATACAACCATGCTGTGACAGTTGCGCGTTCTACTAGTCTTTTTGGCCCTTATGAAGTGGATCCTGCAAATCCAATTCTTACATCTGATAAAAACGATGAATTACAAAAGGCCGGGCATGCTAGCTTAGTAGAAACCCAAACGGGAGAGTGGTATATGGCACATTTATGCGCTCGTCCTGTTAAAGAAAATAAATGTATGCTAGGTAGAGAAACCGCGCTTCAAAAGTGTTATTGGACCGACGATAACTGGCTCCGTGTAGAAGGTGGACCTCGACCGCAAACGGTCATTCCTGCACCAGATTTGGAGTCTGAACCGTTTAGCACTGAACAAAGTAGAGATGACTTTACTGAACCTCAATTAAAAATGCATTGGAATTCTTTAAGAAGACCTTTTACTAAGGAGTGGATGTCAGTTGAGGAACGAATAGAACATCTTCGACTGAAAGGTCAGGAATCAATGAGCTCTCTCCATAAGCAAAGTATGATTGCTAGAAGACTAGAGAGTATGAATGTGGAAGTGGAGACGAGTATTGATTATCAACCGGATCATTTCCAACAAATGGCTGGATTAATTTTTTATTATGATACAACTGACTATGTTTACTTAAGAATCACCCATGACGAAACCGAGGGGATCATTTTAGGTGTTATCCAATCGAAGCATGGGGAGTATGATGAGCTTTTACAAAAGGAAATCTCCTTGCCAAACCAGGCGTATTATTACTTGAAAGCTCGCTTAACGAAAGAATGGTTGACATTCTATTATTCTTTAGATGGTGAAACATGGAACACGGTCGTAAGCGAGATAGATAGTAGCCATTTATCTGACGACGATGCTGATTTAATTCGCTTTACAGGTACATTTGTGGGGATGTGTGCACAAGATTTAAGTGGACAACTGAAGCATGCTGACTTTGATTACTTTACGTATAATGAACTAGATTCGTAAGTAAAAAACGAAAGGAGTAGAGGGAACATGAAGCATGCTCTGATTTTTCAAGGTGGGTGGCAAGGTCATGAACCTGAAGAGGTTGCAAGTATTCTAGCGAGAATATTGGAAGAAGAGAATTTTGAAGTTACGGTTTCAGATACATTAACCACTTTAGAAAATGAAGATTTAACATCTTATGATTTAATTGTTCCGAATTGGACACAAGGCACAATTTCTGAACAACAACTAACTCCCTTAATGCAAGCAGTTGCTGCTGGTACGGGACTAGCAGGCTTACATGGAGGCCTTGGTGATTCATTTAGAATGGAGACAGACTACCAATTTATGGTTGGTGGACAGTGGGTAGCACACCCTGGTAACGATGGTGTGACGTATACCGTAAATATCAAGGATGAAAACCACCCGTTAACGGAAGGTTTAAAAGACTTCATTGTAAAATCTGAACAATACTATATGCATATTGATCCTGCTATCCGAGTACATGCTTCCACCAAATTTCCAGTAACTTATGGACCACATCAAACGAATGGAGAAGTGGAGATGCCTGTAGTATGGAGTAAAAAGTGGGGGCAGGGGAATGTTTATTATTGTTCGTTAGGGCACGTTGCGGAAATTGTTCGTATGCCTGAAGTTGTTTCTCTGATGAGAAATGGTTTTACATGGGCAGCCAGGAGAAATGAGAATATCTAAGCAGAAGAGGGATGTAGATGAGTAAACTAAAAGCAGGTCTAATTGGTTGCGGGAACATTAGCGATATTTATATTAAAAATGCTGCTCAATTTAACACGTTTGATATTGTTGCTTGTACGGATTTGAACTTAGATGTCGCTAAGCAAAAAGCAAACAAATATGGAATCGCCAACGTATGTAAGAAAGATGAACTCATCAGTGATCCAAACATAGATTTGATCATTAATTTAACTCCTCCATCTTCCCATGCCGAAGTGGCTTTGGAAGCATTGTATGCAGGAAAACATGTCTATAATGAAAAACCTCTTTCAGTTTCTAAAGAGGATGCAATCACCATCTTGGATACCGCCGAGTCTAGAGGCTTGATGGTCGGGAATGCTCCAGATACGTTTTTAGGAGGGGGCTTGCAAACTTGCCGAAAAATTATTGATGAGGGCTTAATTGGAAGACCAGTTTCTGCCACAGCATTTATGATGAATCCTGGACATGAACATTGGCATCCAAACCCTGAATTTTTTTACCAAGAAGGGGGAGGTCCGATGTTTGATATGGGCCCTTACTATCTGACGGCACTTGTAGCACTAATGGGACCGGTCGAACGGGTTACTGGATCTACGAAAATAACCCATCCGGAACGAACCATTACCAGCCAACAAAAATATGGCCAAAAAATAAAAGTAGCAACACCCACTCAAATTAATGGGGTACTTGATTTTAAGAACGGGGCAGTAGCATCTATTATTACTAGCTTTGACACGTTACATCACCAGCTTCCACACATGGAAATCTACGGAACCGAAGGAAGCATGTCAGTACCAGACCCGAACCAATTCAGTGGTCCTGTTTTCATTAAAAGATTCGACGAAAAGGAATGGACAGAATATCCTTTATCTCATGGGTTTACAAAAAATAGCCGTGGCCTTGGAACAGCAGAGTTTGCTCATTCTATCATAAACGGCCAAAATCCAAGAGCAAGTGGCTCTTTAGCTAATCATGTGCTTGATATTATGCAGGGGATCCATACTGCTTCTGATCAGCAGCAACATTATAAGATTACGAGCATTTGTGAACAGCCTAAACCCTTACCTGAAAAAATAAACGAAGGAAATTTTGATCAGTTGCTTAATCTTGAAAAAACGTTTTAGGAAAAACAATAGGATTATCACCTGAGGAATCCAACTTGATTAATTATAATGATATGATAGTAATGGGAGGGTGATAAGGGTGAAGAAAACTAACAAGAAGGAAATTAATATTGGGATGATCGGATACCAATTTATGGGTAAAATGCATAGCCATGCTTACCGTGATATGCCGTTCTTTTTTAAAACATCAGTGAAACCTGTACTAAAAGCTATTTCAGGAAGAAAAGAAGAAGCTGTGAGACAGGCTGCTGAAGAATTTGGCTGGGAAAGCTATGAAACGGATTGGCGTAAAATGATAGAACGCGAAGATATAGATGTCATTGATATTGTAACTCCAAATCATACCCATGCAGAAATCGCTATTGCAGCTGCTGAAGCAGGTAAGCATATTCTTTCAGAGAAGCCACTGGCATTAAATGTAGAAGAAGCGAAGCAGATGTATGATGCTGTACAAAGGAATAACGTGGTCCACATGATTTGTCATAACTATCGTTTTGCCCCGGCTGTACAATATGCTAAAAAGTTAATTGAAGAAGGAAGGATTGGGAAAATCTATCATATTCGTGCCAACTATCTTCAAGACTTTATTATGGACCCTTCATTCCCTCTTATTTGGCGTTTGAAGAAAGAGGTTTCAGGGTCTGGAACTCTAGGGGATATTGGAGCCCATAGTATAGATTTAGCGAGATTTTTGGTTGGGGAAATTGGTGAAGTCAGTGGCATGATGGAAACCTTTATTAAAGAAAGGCCTATCGCCGATTTAACGGGAGGATTATCGGCAACCACAGATCTTAAAGAGTATGGTGAGGTCACGGTGGATGATGCTGTCGCCTTTCTTGCTAGATTTGATAATGGGGCTATGGGAACTTTTGAAGCAACGAGGTTTGCTGGAGGAAATAGAAACAAAAATAAATTCGAGATCAACGGGGAAAACGGTTCAATACGGTGGGATATGGAAAACATGAATAACTTAGATGTCTATTTTACGGACTCACCGCCAGGACTTCAGGGTTTTCGTACCATTAATTGTACAGAAGAGGAACACCCTTATGCCGGTGCATACTGGCCTCCGGGACACATCATTGGATATGAACATACGTTTATTAATTTAATCCATTCGTTTATTACCGGGATTTCTAATAACGAGGCGACTGCACCTGATTTTCAGGATGGAGTTATAAATCAAAAGGTTATGGAAGCAGTTGAACAATCAGCTCTCAATAAAAAATGGATGAAAATTCAGATTTAAAGCAGCTGTTAAATTTCCGTCTGAAGTGGCAGTTGATACGGAAGAAGATCGTTATAACCGCAAACGATTCAATGGTGCATCTATCGTTATCAGAATAATTAGACTTGACTGTATATTGCTCTAGTTATATATTGTATCACTAGTGTTGCATGAATAGGTTCTGAAAATTCAGTTTATTAATTTTCTCTCATAAGAGCCAAAAAGGAAACCTGAACGAAAGGTGGTTCTGCCCATTTAGTAATATTATACAATTAAGCCGAAGTGACAACGACAGGTTATGTTTTACGGCACCGCACGATTTTCTAGTCGTCTTATCCATTGGTAGGAAGGTTTCCAAATCAGGCGTTTCAGCCAGCGAATAATCTGGAGTACTTTTCTTTTGCTTCCTGTTTCCAATTGAATGAAGACATGAAGACAGTAGACGATCAGAGCCACATATACTTGATTCTGGACTGCTGTTTCACTTAAGCAATAAAACGTTTTGATTTTCACGTGTTGTTTCAACCTTTTGAAAAAGAGCTCAATGGCCCACCGTGAACGATAAATCTCACTGACTTCCTTAGGACTAATGTCAAATCGATTCGTAATAAGGCTTAGCGTTTTTTCATTGTCATCTTTTACTTCAACGATTCGAAAGGCGTTTTCAGCCCGTGTTTGTGGCGTGCCGAGCCATACCATTTTGTCAGAGAGAATGTTTTCATCTTCTCCCGTGTCAAAGGAATCAATGGCTCGAGTCACCGTATTTTTTTCACGCGAGACACAAAAAAGTATCCATCATCGGTCATCCGATCAAAGCGTTCAAAATCGAGGTACCCGCGATCAAACACATACATACATACATACATACATACATACATACATACATCGCATTCGGATGATCCAATAGGACTTCCAACTGTCCGCGGTCGTGTTCCTTCGCCCCTGTCATTGTGAGTTGATCAGGATATGTCATATGCTTATCCATCACGACTAACCGTAAGTGCACTTTCAAGCCAGCTTTCGTTTTACGTCGACCAATGCATCACTCATCTCACTTAGACTATCCCATTCGTCTAAGTGAGCTAAAAGTAAAAGCTTCAAATAGGATTCTGTGGATAGTTTTTTTGTGTAATAGTCAAGTTTCAACGCGTCGACTTGCTTATATAAAAGATTAAAATTAATGGGAGAGACCCATTTACCAAATGATTAAAATAGTGTATTCATGTCCATATGTGAGTCCTTTATTTTTGGATTTGGACAGGAAAACCACCTGCCTTTTCATTATAAAGGATTTTTTTATAGCATAAACTATTTTTTTAATATTCCAACTATATAGAATATTCGATTATATTAACGCAACACTAGTGATATTGTATGTAATGTAATAAACAAATTCATAGCATTATCTTTAATGTAAGGAGCCTTAGGATGCCAATCATTCAATCCGTAGATAGAGCATTTAAAATCTTAGACTTGTTTAATGAGTTTACTCCTGAACTGAAAATTTCAGAAATCAGTTTAAAGCTTGGGTTAAATAAAAGTACCGTCCACTCTCTGCTCAAGACACTGAAGGAACATGACTATATTAGTCAAAATGTGGAGACGGGAAAGTATAGCCTGGGGATGAAATTAGTAGAGCGCTCCAACTTCTTAATGAATAGCATGGACATCAGATCCATAGCCAAACAACCATTAGTTGAACTTTCAATGGATACAGGTCTTGCGGTTCATTTAGTGATATTAGATGGTCATACGGGTGTGTATATTGATAAAGTTGACAGCCCTACTGCTGTCATCGGGTATTCACGTTTAGGAAGGCGAGTCCCTGTTCATTCGAGTGCAGTTGGAAAGGTGTTGTTAGCTTACCAATCAGAAGAAGCAAGAAATGAAATTCTTGAGAATTATCACTACCAAAAACATACGGAAAAAACAATTTCGACCTATCAGGCTTTTCAAGAAGAGCTCACCAAGGTTTTAGAAAACGGTTACGCAATTGACGACGAAGAAAACGAGCCAGGAATTACTTGTCTAGCTATTCCGATTTACGATCATGCAAGTAAAGTAACAGCAGCGGTCAGTATATCAGCCCCATCTGCGCAATTTGCAGGTGATCACATTCACCCTGTTATATCAAAGTTGAAACAAACAGGTGTAGCCATTTCTAAGAAGTTAGGCTATTCTTCTACTTTAGCTCAAGCATAAAGTAGATATTTTTTAACTTTATATCAAAACGGAGTTTTATAATATAAAACAAAGGGTGGTTCAATGAATATTATTAAATTTAAAAAAGAGGATGAAACGTCGCAATTAGCAGTTGTAAATGGGTAAGGAGTAATTTATCCCTTACCCTATAAGGACTTCCTAAATATCATTGAAAAATCGGAAGAGCAAGAAGTCTCGTGCCTATCATTAGTGAACAAGGCAATTCAAGACGTACCAACCCCTTATACAAGAGTTGGAAGAATTGTCATTAATGCTTCCTCTAGATGCTTATGAAGTGTGGGCGTCAGGAGTAACATATTTGAAAAGTAAGCGGGCACGAAATTACGAGGCATATGAAGACGAAGAAGCTAAAGATTCCTATTACGACAAGGTTTACGATGCCGATCGTCCAGAAATCTTTCTGAAGTCAACAGGGAGAAGAAACATAGGCCCTCAACAACCGGTTTACCTACGTAATGATTCAAAGTGGCAAATACCTGAACCTGAGTTAGGGCTTGTATTAAACAGACAAGGTGAGATCGTTGGCTATACAGTGGGAAATGACATGAGTAGCCGTGACATAGAAGGAGAAAACCCATTATATTTGCCACAAGCTAAAATTTGGAAGCATTCCTGTTCATTCGGTCCTTCCATTCGCCTTTCTGAAACTGTAGAAAATCCATATGATTTAATGATCACTTGTAAGATTATTAGAAATGGAACAACAGTATTTGAGGAAAGTGCCAGTACATCACAATTAAAAAGAAAATATACCGAATTAGTAGAATATTTGATGCGTGATAATGAACTGTTTGATGGTACGGTTCTTTTTACCGGTACCTGTATTATTCCAGATAATGATTTCACTTTAGAAAAAGGTGATCTGATTGAAATTACGATACCAGAAGTAGGAACTTTGAGTAATCCAGTTAAAGAGCTGGCTGTACCAAATAAAATAACCATATCTTAAAACTATGTAGGAGGTATTTTTATGCAACCAACAACACAAACACAAAACTTTTTAAACTTTATTAACGGGAAATGGAGTCAGTCAGATTCCAGTGAAGTTATTGAAAGCACAAATCCAGCCAATCCAGCTGAAACAGTAGGGTACGTGCAAAGCTCTACGAAACAAGACTTAGAACAAGCGGTGGAATCCTCGAAAAATGCTCAAAAGAAATGGAAGAAACTTTCCGGTGCTGAAAGAGGCAATCTGTTATTTAAAGCTGCTGAAGTTTTAGAAAATAATATTGAAGATATAGCAGAAACCATGACCCGAGAAATGGGAAAAACTCTCCCTGAAGCTAAAGGAGAAACAAACAGGGGCGTAGCAATTCTTCGATATTATGCAGGAGAAGGTATGAGGAGTGAAGGGGATGTGATTCCTTCAACGGATAGTTCTGCGTTAATGTTTAGTAAAAGAGTTCCACTTGGAGTTGTAGGCGTAATCACACCTTGGAATTTCCCAGTGGCAATTCCTCTTTGGAAGATGGCTCCGGCACTTATTTATGGAAATGCGGTAATTTTGAAACCGGCTTCAGAGGCAGCTGTAACCGCTGCAAAAGTCATTGAATGTTTCGAGAAGGCTGGCTTACCTGAGGGAGTAGTCAATTTTGTAACAGGCAAAGGTTCTGTTATTGGACAAGGCTTAGCCGAACATAAAGATGTAACCGCTGTAACTTTTACAGGCTCAAACGCCACTGGAAATCATATCGGACAAACCGTGGCTGCTAGAGGCGGTAAATATCAATTAGAAATGGGTGGAAAAAATCCTCTCATCGTAGCGGACGATTGTGATTTAGACTTAGCTGTTGATGCTGCAATAAGCGGTGGATTAAAGTCAACCGGACAAAAATGCACGTGCAGCAGTCGGGTTATCGTCCAAGAAGGTATCTATGATCAATTCAAGCAAAAGCTACTTGAAAAAGTAAATGAAATAACAGTCGGAGATGGACTAAAAGAGCAATCATGGATGGGGCCTTGTGCAACAAAAAGCCAGTATGAAAATGTACAGAAATATATAGAAATTGGGCAAAAAGAAGGCGCTAAATTAATATATGGAGGAAGCCCTGTTGATAATGATACGAATGGTTATTACTTAGAGCCAACGATCTTTGATCAAGTGGAAACTTCTATGGCTATAGCTCAAGAAGAAATTTTTGGTCCAGTTCTCGCTTTAATGAAAGTAAGAACGGTTGAGGAAGCGATTGAATTAGCTAATGATGTTGAATTTGGCTTAAGTGCTTCAATCTTTTCAAAAAATATTGATCACATCCTTTCTTTCATTGACGACATTGAAGCTGGTTTAGTACGTATAAATTCAGAAACTGCCGGTGTTGAATTACAAGCTCCATTCGGCGGAATGAAAGCTTCAAGTTCTTACTCAAGAGAGCAAGGAGAGGCAGCAAAAGAGTTCTTTACCACATATAAAACTGTATTTTTAAAAGGATAGTACTATTGGGCGATATAGGATATCGTCAGTGACCTACCACATTAAAATGATAAGAGTCCCTTTCCATAAATCGCTGATGGCTATGGAGGGGCTCTTATTTTTGCTTATTATTTGTTTTTGGGAGAGTTGTTGAATCATTTACAATGATAGACATGAATACATTTGCATTTTTCCTTTTAGTAGCTAGATCTTCAAATGATTCAAGTGATCTGCAGATGGAGAAAACGGTGAAATTGGAGTTGCGGAATTGGCTTTTAGTGGTTGAGATGCTGTCTGGACTTTAATGATAAGTAAGGTGAATTGAAGTGTATTATCTAACAGTAACTCATGACGAATACTGACTAAGTTTAGAAATTCTTGAATCATGAGCTTTTGCTAGTATTCCTTTAGATACACATGCTCTACGTCAAACATTTGAAAAAGGTAACGTTTTGATGAGATGGTAATCAATTTTAGAGAAAGTCGTCCCTTGGCGGCTTTTTTTCCTTTTAAATCCATAAATTATGGTATAATCCGAGTGAATCAATAAAAGTTCGGAGGGCATAGAATGACAAAAAAAGAAGCAACTACCGTCCAATCGGTAGACAGAGCTTTACACATTTTAGACATATTAAAAGAATATCCAAAGGGATTAGGAGTGACGGAATTATCTTACCGTTTAGACGTGTCGAAAAGTACAATTCATAGGTTGCTCAGTTCACTATTGCAGCAAGGATTTGTAAAACAAGATATCGAAAATGAAAGATATGTACTTGGGTTAAAGTTGATTGAACTTGGGGAAGTCGTTTCTAGTCACTTAGATATCCGAAAAATTGCCGCACCTTATCTTAACCAACTTGCAGAATTAACTGGGGAAACGGTTCACCTTGTCATGATGGATAACTTAGAAATTGTATATATAGATAAAACTGAATCGGAAGCGACCATTCGAATGTTTTCCAGAATCGGAAAGCGAGCGCCCATGCACTGTACGGGTGTAGGAAAAGCAATTTTAGCATTTTTACCCCCTGATAAAATTGAAGAGGTTTTAACAGATCGACCCATGACTAAATTTACTGATTATACAATTACAGATAAGGACGAAATGAACATGCATTTAAAGGAGATTAGAGATCGAGGCGTTTCCTTTGACCTAGAAGAGCATGAAGAGGGAATAAAATGTGCTGCCGCGCCGATTTTTAATTACAAAGGAGAAGTAGTAGGCGGGATTAGCGTAGCTGGGCCAATTATGAGAGTGGATGAAGAGAAACTGAAGTTTTTCTCTCAAGAGATCCATAAAACGTCAAACCAAATATCAGAGTTACTAGGGTTATAAAAAAACAGATGTTGACAGCGTTTTCACTTAGGGTTATACTTTCCTTAAAATACTAGAAAAAGCTGTTCTTAATTTTTTTGGACCAATAACGGAACGGTGTTCCTTATTAAGGAACTAGGAGGTTCTCAAATGGATCAGACAATAAATCGAATAAATGAGGAGAAGATCATTGCGATTGTAAGGTTGAGTAGTACAAATCATGTTGAGAATATTGTCCAAAGTTTAGTTGAAGGCGGCATTCGAGTGATTGAAGTGACCCTTAATACACCTGGAGCTTTGGAGAGCATTAAGAAAATAAAAGAAAACTATCGGGATTTGATAGTCGGAGCTGGTACGGTGCTCGATAGCGTGAGTGCTCAATCGGCAATTCAAGCGGGTGCTGATTTTCTTTTAGCCCCCACCTTAAGTAAAGAAACAATTCAAATGGGAAATCGCTATGGCGTTCCAGTGATTCCTGGCGTTATGACGCCGACAGAGGCATTAACCGCATACGAATTTGGAGCAAAGGCAGTCAAGGTTTTCCCGGCTAGATCTGTTGGTGATAGTTTTGCAAAGGATTTAAATGGTCCATTGCCATTTATAAAAGTTATGGCAGTTGGAGGCGTATCACTGGATAATACCGCTGATTACTTTAACAAAGGATGGCATTCCGTAGGAGTTGGGAGCTCTTTAGTAAGTAGCCAGCTGATCGAGGATGGAAATTTTCAAGAAATAACATCGAGAGCAAAACAATTTATTGAGATCAGGGATCAAGTGGACAATCAATAATGAAAGGTGGTGAGAAGATGATTATATTAATCGATTCAGGAACAACAAATTCACGAATCCGGTTAGTTGAAGAGAGCAGCGTGACAATTGTAGATGTCTTGAAATTGGAGGTGGGTGTCAGAAATACAGCCATTCATGGTCATAACGAAAAATTAAAACAAGATTTAGCAGAAGGTATTCAAAAATTACTCGACCAACATTCCCTAACTGAACATGACATCAAATACATAGTCGCAGCTGGAATGATTACTTCAAACCTTGGTCTTTATGAAGTCCCTCATATTGAATCGCCAGCCCGATTCGAGGATTTCACCAATGCCGTTCAAGTCGTTGAAACAGAAGAATTTTTAAATATTCCATGTCTTTATGTCCCGGGAATGAAAAACTATGTGACGGATTCTTTGGAAGAAGAGTTAAGTGTCATTAATCAATATGATGTCATGAGGGGGGAAGAGGTTGAAACCTATGGACTACTAAAGCAGGTAAAGACTAAAGGCAAAGGGTTAATGGTATTGCCAGGATCTCACACAAAATACGTTTTAGTAGGCGAAAACCAGGAACTACTGAGCTGTCGATCAACGTTAGGGGGTGAGATGCTAAGGGCAGTAAGGGATCAAACGATTATCTCTGATGCATTAAATGAAAAGCTAGTCGAAGAAGTAGTCCCTGAATATCTTGTGCAAGGGTATTCGGCAGCTCGTAAAGTCGGCGTGACGAGAAGTATGTATCATATTAGATTACTGCAACTTTTTTCAAAGCTAAATGAAAATGAGCGAGCCAATTACTATGCAGGTGCAATTCTTCATTATGATATGGAAGCATTAGAGCAAATGCTAGAAGCAGAACAAGTAGAGTGGATAATGATTGGCGGGTCTGAGCCATTAAGGAGTTTATTCTATCATCTACTAATCTATGTTAATGAATCGGCCAACATTATGATGGCGACGGATGAGCAGGTGGAAATGGCCACGGTTTATGGAACTTTAGAAGTAGGTCAGTCATATTTTGAAAATTTTGCAAGAAAAATGAAAGCGTTTAAAAAATAGGAGGGTAATTTATGAAAAATTTTAGTAAGTATTTATCCGTTTTATGTTTAGGGTTATTGTTGCTAGTCGCGGGTTGTAGTGGGGATGAAAGTTCATCAGCTGATAATGAAGATACTGATGCTTCCTCTTTCCCAGAGAAACCGATTACTTTAATTGTACCTTCAGCAGCTGGTGGAGGAACAGATTCAACAGCTAGAGCTCTTGCCAATGCAACTGAAGATCATTTAGGCGAATCTATTGGTGTAGAGAATAAAGAAGGTGGAAGTGGAGCTACCGGTATGACAGAAGGGGCGAATGCAGATCCTGATGGGTATACAGTAAGCATGGTGTTTGTTGAGCTAACGATGCTAAATCACTTAGGTTTATCTGACTTAACAAGTGATCAATTTAAGCCTTTAGGACTTGTGAATCTTGATCCTGCTGCTCTTACAGTTCCAGCAGATGCTCCCTATGACACAATTGATGAGTTTATCGAGTATTCAAAAGAAAATCCGGGTGAAGTAAAAGTTGGAAATGCGGGTACAGGATCTATTTGGCATATTGCAGCTGAAAGTTTTGCTAAAGAAACAGAATTAGAGTTAAACCATGTACCTTTTGACGGAGCGGCACCTGCTGTTACTTCTTTAATGGGCGGCCATATTGACGCTGTAACAGTGAGTCCAGCAGAAGTATTGCCACAGGTGGAATCTGGAGATTTGAAAACACTAGGTGTGATGTCGGATAAGCGTTCAGATATGATGCCAGATGTTCCAACTTTTGAAGAAGAAGAAGTAGACGTAACTCCAGTTGGAACATGGAGAGGATTAGTTGTTCCTGAAGATACACCAGATGAAATAGCAGGAAAGCTTGAAGAAGCATTCCTTAAGGGAGCAGAAGAGGAAGAATTTACTGAATTTATGAAGAATAATGGCCTTGGTCTAGAAGTTAAAAACTCTGAAGAATTTGAAGAATTTATGAATAAGGAAAGTCAATTTTATGGAGATATTATCTCTGATTTAGATTTAGGTAGTAATTAATTGTGAGAGTTATAAAAAAGGAGTTTACTTATGAATCGTCCAAATCTATTTATTGGAGTAATTTTAATTATAGGTTGCTCCATTTATTTCTATGAAACGATTAGTTTTCCATCATCAGAGCTTCAAATGACGAGTGCTGCGTTTATTCCCCGAGTATATTGCATAATAATGCTTATCCTAAGCGCATTTCTCATTGCCAGCAGTTTTAAAGGAGAAGAAGAGGGAGAGAGTAAACCCTCTTTCCTCTACTCCTTTATTGCTATTGGATTGACTGTTATTTATGTCGCTCTTATTCCGTTTATAGGTTTTTTTATTACCACTTTATTATTTATTGTCAGTTTACTAGTCTTTGCAAAAGTTAAGAGTTATATCATTTTATCGAGCGTTCCTATAGGCACACTAGCCTTCATTTATATTTTCTTTGTGAAAATATTAAATGTAAGTCTACCTGTTGGGATCGTATTCCAATAGAAAGGGGGGTGAGGTTATATGTTAATAGAAGGATTAATGAATGCCCTGCAATGGCAAGTCATTCTTATGATACTGGTAGGTTCAGCTATAGGGATATCTATTGGTTCTTTACCAGGTTTGACAGCAGTAATGGGTGTGGCCCTGATTTTACCCGTAACATTTGGAATGGATCCTGTTGCAGGAATTCTTCTGTTGATTGGTGTTTATTTTGGGGCTGTTTACGGTGGTTCTTTAACGGCTATTCTTATTAATACACCCGGTACACCTTCCTCAGCTGCAACTGCAATAGATGGATATGCACTTACAAAAAAAGGGGACGCCCATAAAGCTTTAACCGTTTCTACACTGTCCTCTACAATTGGTGGAATATTAAGTGTTATCGTACTCATATTTATTGCGCCCCAAATGGCCGCATTTGCCTTGAAATTTAGTGCGCCAGAATCCTTTGCCTTAGCAGTGTTCGGGCTATCAATTATATCAAGTATCGCGGGAAATTCATTAATTAAAGGATTAATAGCAGGAATGCTTGGTTTAATGGTGGCAACGATTGGACTGGACCCGATTGGAGGATTTGCCCGGTTTACCGGAGGCAATGAGAATTTAATTAATGGAGTAGACTTAGTACCTGTAATGATCGGACTTTTTGCTGCTGCTGAAGCCTTTACTTCTATTGGGGATCTATTTTCAGCAAAGCGTACAAAAGTTGTTATTGAGAAAACTAAATTGAAATGGGAAGAATTTAGGATTTTAATAATAACGATTTTAAGGTCAGCTGGAATTGGGACATTTATAGGAATGATTCCAGGAGCTGGTGGAGATATTACAGCTTTTGTTGCTTATAATGAAGCGAAGAGATTTTCAAAAGATAAAAGCGAATTTGGTAAGGGTGCATTAAAAGGCGTTGCCGCACCCGAAGCGGCAAATAATAGTGTTACAGGTGGAGCGATGATTCCACTATTGACTTTAGGTATTCCAGGAGACGCGGTTACTGCTGTATTATTAGGTGCTTTAATGGTACAAGGTATACAGCCAGGGCCTATGCTTTTTGAAACGAATGGATCAATTGTTTATACATTATTTGTAGGGATGCTAATTGCGAATATCTTTATTTTAATCTTAGGTTTACTAGGCATTCGATTATTCACCAAAATTCTACTGATTCCTAAGTCTGTTCTAATGCCTATTATTTTAGTCTTGTGTACAGTGGGAGCTTACGCGATTAACAATAACTTTTTTGATGTTATCGTTATGCTGATAGCTGGAGTCGTTGGCTACTTTATGAAACGTTATGATTATCCAGTATCACCTGTGATTTTAGGTTTTATTTTAGGGCCAATGCTAGAGAGCAATCTCAGTCGTTCCCTAGTCATGTCACAAGGAGATTACAGTATCTTTTACACGAGACCGATTACTATAGTACTGCTCTCGCTTGCTGTCTTAACATTGTTTGCCCCATTACTGAAGAAGAAAGTAACTAAGTTGAAAGAAGATAATTAAAAAGGAGCGTTATATTATGAAAATAGTAAGCTATGAACTTTTTCAAGTTCCTCCAAGATGGTTATTTTTAAAGATCGAGACGAGTGAAGGCATTACTGGATGGGGAGAACCTGTTATCGAAGGAAGAGCTCATACCGTAAAAGCAGCAGTAGAAGAACTAATGGAAAATTTGATCGGGAAAGATCCACTCCGCATCGAAGATCACTGGAATATGATGTACAGATCAGGATTTTACCGTGGTGGGCCCATTCTCATGAGTGCTATTGCAGGAATTGATCAAGCATTGTGGGATATTAAAGGGAAATATTACGATGCCCCGATTTATCAACTGTTGGGTGGCGCATGTCGCGATTCGATAAAAGTATACTCTTGGATTGGTGGAGATCGACCTTCAGATGTTGGAAAAGCTGCTAAAGAAGCAGTCTCTACAGGATTCTCAGCTGTTAAAATGAACGGTACAGAGGAACTTCAATATATTGATACCTATAGCAAAATAGATCAAGCAGTAGAACGAGTGGCGAGCGTTCGGGAGAGTGTCGGTAAGGATGTAGGAATTGGAATCGACTTCCATGGAAGAGTACATAAACCGATGGCGAAAATGCTAGCTAAAGAACTAGAGCCATATCGTCCGATGTTTATAGAGGAACCTGTCTTATCGGAGAATAACGAAGCATTAAGGGACATTGCCGCACACACTCATATTCCAATTGCCACTGGAGAAAGAATGTATTCAAGATGGGACTTTAAAACCATACTAGCTGAAGGTTTTGTTGATATTATTCAACCAGATTTATCTCATGCAGGAGGGATTACAGAAACGAAAAAAATCGCTTCGATGGCTGAAGCTTACGATGTTGCAGTTGCTCCTCACTGTCCGTTAGGCCCAATTGCATTAGCTTCATGCCTACACGTAGATGCTACCTCTCATAATGCCTTCATCCAAGAACAAAGCTTAGGAATTCATTATAATAAAGAGAATGACCTGCTGGACTACGTGAAGGATCGCAGTGTTTTTGATTATAATGATGGTCATGTTAAATTCCCAGAGGGACCTGGACTGGGCATCGAAATTGACGAAGATTACGTTCGTAAGCGTGCTGAAGAAGGGCATAATTGGCGAAATCCAGTTTGGAGACATAAAGACCAAAGTATTGCAGAATGGTAAAAAAGGAGTGGAAGCAATGAAGCCGAAAGTTTACATCGCTAAACCAGTCTCACAACAAGTAGAAAACTATATAGCCGAACATTGTGATTATAAAATTTGGCGGGAAAAAGAAGATATTCCGAAAGAAATTTTATATAAGGAAATTCAAGATGTCCAAGGCTTAATGATCCCAAAGGCTAAAGTAAATGAAGATTTCATAAAAAATGCACCACAATTAAAAGTAGTCAGCCACATATCTGTCGGTTACGAAACGTTAGACACAGACCTTATGGAACAGAACGGAATCGTCGGCACACATACACCTTATGTTCTTGATGATACCGTCGCAGACCTTATATTTGGCTTGATTTTATCCAGTTCAAGAAGGTTAAGTCAGCTTGATCGTTATGTGAAAAATGGAGAATGGAACAAACTAGATGATCCTTTCTTTTTGTCAAAAGATGTCCACCATGCAACGTTAGGCATTATTGGCATGGGTAGAATAGGAGAACAAGTTGCGAAACGGGCCAGCCTGGGATTTGATATGGACGTTATTTATTATAATCGCAGTGCTCGTCCAGAAGCAGAAGAAAAGTACGGTCTCGAGAAGAAAGAATTAGAACAGGTTTTACAAGAATCAGACTTTGTTCTGACCATGGTCCCTCTCACGGACGAAACTCATCACTTAATTGGTAAAGAAGAGTTGAAGCTCATGAAAAAGGACGCCATTTTAATCAATGCGTCCCGAGGAAAAGTGGTAAATGAACAAGCGCTCATACAAGCATTACACGATGGAGAAATTGGAGGAGCAGGTTTAGACGTGTATGAAACAGAACCAGTAGAAGCGACCAACCCTCTACTGCAAATGGAGAACGTCGTCACAACTCCTCATATCGGTTCAGCCACCGCAAACGCTCGTGAAGCAATGGCAATGAAAGCCGCGGAAAATTTAGTCGCAGGTGTGACGGGTGGAAAACCTGAAAATGTAGTGAAAGAGTTGAAACATTTAGTGTAAACGTTGTAAATAAAAAACACCCCGGTAGCTGAGCGTGTATTAGTTGCCGGGGTGTTTATATATATTGATATTTAAGCCAAGACACCTCATAGTCAGATTTTTACCAATTAACCTACGTTAACCATCGAAAAATATAGTTGACAAAGTTAATTGCAATACTGTATTCTTCACTCATACATAACATGAAAAGTGGGTGCTGATTATGAAAATAAGAACAATGGTTTATGCCTCTTTATTTGCTGCTATTATAGGAGCACTTGGCTTATTACCGCCAATTGTGACTCCGTTTACTCCTGTACCGATCACGGCCCAAACTCTAGGGGTGATGCTAGCTGGTTCGATCTTGGGTGCTAAGCGAGGCGGATTAAGTCTATTACTCTTTGTTTTACTTGTTACATTTGGAGCTCCGCTGCTCTCAGGAGGAAGAGGTGGCCTTGGGGTGTTATTTGGACCTTCTGGTGGTTACATTATGGCATGGCCATTTGCTGCTTTTTTCATAGGTTTCTTTGTTGAACGTTTCTGGAAAAAGCTCAATATCGGTCTTTATATTGTGTTCAATGTGGTTGGTGGGATTCTTTTAGTTTATGCTTTTGGAGTGACCTACTTATCTTGGATAACGGAAACCCCATGGACGAAAGCGATGTGGGCAGCACTTATTTTTATTCCTGGTGATTTGGTGAAAGTAGTTGTAGCTTCATTGCTCGCTCGACAACTTAATAGAGTTTATCCAATAATCGGAAAAGAGGATAGGCGTTCTAATGAACGTACGAACGCTGCCTAAAGTGAGGGTTTGCCTTAATTATGGCAAACCTTTTTTCAACATAAGTTAATAGAATGAGGTGAAAAAGTGTGGCTTGTATTGGAGAAAAAATAAGAGAAACTGCGAATCAATATCCTGAACGGGTAGCGATTAAAACGGATAACGTCACCATAAGTTACGAGGAGTTCTACCAATCTAGTAAATTTTATCAGCAGAAATTAGCTTCTATATTTTCGAGTATAAAAGGGAAAAAGGTTGGCTTCTTATTACCCAATCAGCGGAAATGGTTAGAGTTATTTATAGCTATCAGCTCAAGTGGAGGGATTGCCATTCCGTTTGACCCAAAATGGAGTGCGGCTCAGTTGAAAGATGTGATTGGAGATGCTCAGCCTGATCTCGTTATTTATGATCAGGTTTTTGATGATCGAGTGGAGGATATTTTCTGTAGCGATTCTGTATGGATAGATGAATTGGAAGGATTACTGAACACGGATGAGAATCCTGAACAAGTTTCTGATCACGATCCTTTCTATATTGGCTATACGTCAGGTACGACGGGTCAGCCAAAAGGTTTTATAAGAAGCCATGCCTCTTGGGCGGATTGTTTTTCGTTGGGGCGCGAAGTGTTTTCTTTGGATGAGACCGATCGAATGCTATGTCCAGGACCTCTTGTGCATTCCCATTTCTTATATGCTGCGGTCCAGTGTTTACATATTGGTGCTACCTTACATTTGCCATCTGCTTTTGATGCGGATGAAACGTGGGAGTTGCTCCAAACAGAAGACATCTCGGTCATGTACATTGTTCCTACGATGTTTGAAGCGTTGAATAGAATAAGGGTTAAACAATCCTCCAAGAGCCTAAAGGCATTGATTTCCTCGGGAGCGAAATGGCAGGAACCATCGAAGCAGGCAGCCATTCAAGTTTTTCCTAAGGCGACTATTTATGAGTTTTACGGGGCATCTGAATTGAGTTTTGTCAGCTATCGTGTCGTGAATGAAGAAAGTCTCCCTGAAGGAACGATTGGATTTCCTTTTCCTAAAGTGGATATTTCGATTCTTTCAGATAATGGAAAGCAGGCTAGGCAAGGAGAAGTCGGTAATTTGTGTGTGAAGAGCCCTTGGGTATTTGATGGTTATTTGAATCGGCCAAAGGAGACGAATCAAGTATTTCACGGTAATTGGGCGACGGTAGGTGATCTAGCTTTTGTGGATGAGGAAGGTTATGTCATCCTTAAAGGGCGGAAACAAAACATGATTATTAGTGGCGGTCTTAATATCTATCCAGAAGAAGTGGAACAAGTGATTCGAGATCATCCCTCCATTGATGAAGCAGCAGTCATCGGAGTAGAAGATGACTATTGGGGAGAAAAGGTCGTTGCTTTTGTCACCTGTACGGAAAAAGCGGTGTTCACTATAGAGGATATGCAAAAGTATCTTTATAACGTTTTACCTAAATATAAATGTCCGAAAGAATGGATCCAGGTCGACAATTTTCCATATACGAGCAGCGGAAAAGTAGCGAGAAATGAATTACGAGTGCCGGCAAGGAGGAGTTAGATGCAGGACGTCGTTATTGTAAAAGCAAAACGCACACCCATAGGGAAGCTAGGAGGTGTATTATCTCGAGTTCCTCCTGAGCAATTGATGCAACCCATTTTAAAAAGCTTAACTAAAGACATAAATCCAGCCGAAATTGATGATGTCATTCTAGGGAACGTAGTTGGTCCAGGAGGTAATATGGCTCGGCTGTCTCTGTTGACCGCGGGATTACCGATGACTGTGCCAGGAGTAACCATAGATAGGCAGTGCGGTTCTGGTTTAGAAGCAATCAATATGGCGGCCCGACTTGTCCAAGCAGGTGCCGGAGAAATCTACATTGCTGGAGGAGTTGAAAGTACTAGTTTAGCCCCTTGGAAAATAAAGAAGCCCGCATCGATCCACAATCCGAACGGGCCGGAATTTTATACGAGAGCAAGATTTTCTCCAGACTCAATCGGGGATCCAGAGATGGGAGAAGCGGCTGAGAATGTGGCAGAACATTATAACATCACACGAGAAGAACAAGATGATTTTGCCTTTCACAGTCAACAAAAAGCAGTAATGGCCCAGCGAAATGGGGAATTTGACGAAGAAATCCTTCCAGTAGAGGGGATCGATACCGACGAATGTCCTCGCCCAAATATGTCACTGAAGAAATTGGCCCGACTAAAGCCGGTATTTAGACAAGGCGGGACGGTGACAGCAGGGAATGCCTGTCCGATGAATGACGGAGCGGCTGCTGTCTTGATCATGTCTTTGGAAAAGTGTCGGTCACTGGGATTGAAGCCGCTAGCTCGATTTGTTGACAGTACATCCGCAGGGGTAGACCCAAATCTGCTTGGTATTGGCCCCATCCCGGCGATAGAAAAGTTATGGAAACGTCAGAATCTAAGTGAAAAAGATATTGACTTGATGGAATTTAATGAAGCCTTTGCCTCTCAAGTGATCGCTTCATTGAACAGTCTGGGTATTCCTTTTGAAAAAGTAAACCGATCCGGCGGTGCCCTAGCGTTAGGTCACCCATATGGAGCCTCAGGTGCTATTCTAGTAACTCGGCTTATGACAGAATTAGGCAGAGGAAATGCTAGTAGAGGAATTGCCACTCTAGGGATTGGTGGAGGATTGGGTCTTGCTACTTTATTTGAAGCCATCAATGAATGAAAACCACCCCTTAAAACGTTACTTTTAAGGGGTGTTTTTTTAATTAAGAGTAGAATTGAAAACTATATATCTACATTTCTTCAAGAATTTTCTCAATCACTTGGCTGGAGTTTTGAGCCGCCTCTTCCACAAAGTTTTCCTGAATTTCAGCAGCTTCTTCTCCTGCATCGTCAGAAGCCGAGCGAATAACAACATATGGAATATTATTCAAGTAGGCAACTTGTCCCACAGCTGCACCTTCCATTTCAACTACATAAGCATTAAACGTATCATAAATCCACTCGGTTTTCTCTTTTTCAGCGATAAACTGATCCCCTGTTGCAATGCGACCTTCAAATACATCGACATAATCAGGTAATCCCTTTGTTCCTTTTCTAGCTAAATTGATAAGCTCTTCATCAGCTTTAAAGAATTTTGTATCCATGTAAGGAATCTGACCAGGTTCGTATCCTTTTGCCGTTTCATCCATATCGTGATGGACGGTTTCTGTAGAAATAACAATATCTCCAAGACCTAAGTCTGGATGAATTCCTCCAGCGACTCCTGAATTGACTAGTAGATCTACATCAAATTCACTAACGAGAATTTGTGCGGCTACGCTTGCGTTGACTTTTCCAATTCCTGATTGAACGAGTACAATAGGTTGTCCTTTCAGTTCACCTTCATAAAAAGTTAATTTACCTTTTTCTTTAGTATTTTCAACATCCATATGAGAGCGTAATAGATCTATCTCTACCTCCATTGGTCCAATGATACCGACTGTGTCTTTTTCTTGTTCATTCGCTGCTGATGTTTCTTTAGCTTGCTGACCACAACCTGTAATGATAAGGGCAATCATCAACAATCCAAGAATATTTTTCGCTAGTGTACGAGCCATTATGTTTGTCCTCCTTTTATAATTTACGAACATTATTGGGTTTTATTAATTATAATGTTCGTATTTTATTTTAAATAATTTATGTGTTAATGCCAATAGTGAATTTTAATTATTTAAAAACGGATGTTTAAGGTTTTGTTATTTTAATGGGGTAAAATGTATTGGGCATTTAGACTAAATGGTGTGGATTTGAAATAATTGTTATTACGTTAGGGAGCAGTATTTTTAAATACTCGATTCCGATATATTGTGTGGAGAAAGGGGCGGTGGGGAAGGAGTCGCTTTCCGTGGGCGTGCGCTGAGCCTCCTCAGGCTGGCGCCGAGGCCACTGAAAAACTCCGGTAAATTTTAAGAAAAGCAAATCCCTAAAAATTCCATCCCCACTTTCGGTTTATAAATTAGGGGTAAATTGGACTTAATACTCCACTATTACTAGAAAAACAACGTGATTTTGGGATAGTGTTTTTCCAAAAAGTTCATTATTAATAGAAAAGGACTTTTTCAGTGGCCTCCTGGCGCCTTCCGGGGTCTCATCTAACCCGCGTATCCCACAGGAGTCTCCCCCTTCCCCACCGCCCTTTGCCGTATGTTTCCATCGGAATCGAGCCGGTTCTCCCATCCCATTCACCTAAACAAAAGTAGTGAAATTATACTTTCAATGGGATCTTTCTAGAATATAAATCTACAACTACTACCTTTCATGATGGTCTTCAACAATTGTAAATGAGATGTTCTTATGATGGTTAGGGATGTGAAGTGAAAAATCTTTTTAAGGAGTGGAACAAATGTCTGTGATTGGTTTTGTTGATATATGATGTTAAGTTTTCTGACATAAATAGTGACAAAATTCAAAATATATTATAAGATTACTATAAAACAAATGTAATAGCTGAAGAGGGGGGAGTAGAAAGTAAAATCCAGACTTATATTGAAAAACAACTACTAGAGGAGTGATTTCCCCTAGTTGCGACTGCTAAAAGAACTTTTGAAGCATAATATTAATTCCTCATACAAGACGGGGATGTAGAGGGTGAGTATGTTTTGTCTTCATATAAAGATAAAAAAGTAATTACAATTGGTATTGTTCACGAATTAACAGGGATATCAGAGCGTAAGATTCGTTATTATGAACAGCGTGAGTTAATCTTTCCTGATCGAACGAAAAATGGTACGAGAAAATATTCTTTTTCAGATGTTGAACGTCTTACAGAAATTGCTGATATGCGCGAAGAAGGTGTGCAGACATACGAAATTAAAAAGGATATGAAGAATAAAAAGAAATATAAGGATGTTCGGGAGGATATGCTTCGAGGCCAGTTAAATGCACATTTTAGAATGCGAAAATAAATACTAGTTTTCTTTCATATCCTTGGATGTTTTTTTGGTATACCTTTTTGACTTGACACTTCTACATAACAAGATGGATTTCACGTTATCTGTTTATGAAAGTTTAATACCAAAATGAACTGAGTAATAAGGAATGTGGCTACGTAGGTTAAAGGCAATACTAAGATGGAGCATTGAATTGCATAGCAATTTGATGCTCCATCTTTATTGTCTTATTTAGGTTTTCACGGTTAAAATTCACCAAATGAAGAGTCGAGCTTATACCGTTATAGGTCAGGATTGTTGAAGATTCGATTCTGTAATAATTGTGTGTGGAGAAAGGGTTGGTGGGGAAGGAGTCGCTTTCCGTGGGCGTGCGCTGAGCCTCCTCAGGCTGGCGCCTTCCGGGGTCTCACCTAACCCGCGTATCCCACAGGAGTCTCCCCCTTCCCCACCGCCCCTTGCCGTATATTTCCATCGAAATCGGAGCCGTTTTACCGTTACTGTTAAAATATGAGGTATCTGTTATAAAGAGCCAATTGAAATTAGCTTCGCCGGAACAGGTCAATAGTACTAGGTCTATTAATGGCAGAGATGGGTCAATTTCATGGCACTATTCACACGGGACCCGAATTTCATAAAATGGTTCATTCGCATTCTTGAAAATACGGAACTAAATTGTGTGGTACCAGGTACCACACAATTCGTCATCGGTATGAGGAGAGGGTGGTCGAGGAAATAACTCGCTTTCCGTGGGAGTACGGTGAGCCTCCTCGCTTCACTGCGGGGTCTCACCATGTCCTCTAATCCCACAGGGGTCTCGTCATTTCCCCGACCACCTTGCTATGAATAAGAGGTACGGAACATCAAGAATCTTAGAAGTCATCACGTAGCCATAGATATAACAGCATGTTGATCCTCTGTTTTCATTAGGGAGGAAGGCACTAAATAATGTATGTTTTTGCTCGCAATTATGTGGTACCAGGTACCACACAATTAGGGATGGTTAGCCAATCTAGGCTATCATGCCCGCACTCCAAGTATAGTTGTAATAAAATCGAGTCTCAAAAGTGTACATTATTATGTGATGATTTTGTACATGCTTAAATTAGCATTGTAAAGGCATCCTATTCGGTTTCGTTCGTGAAAAATAAAGCAGGGAGGGCAGGGAAAACAGGTAGACTCCTGCGGGAAAAACAGACTAGTCGAGACCCCGTAGAGCGAAGCTCGAGGAGGCTCGGCGTCTGCCCGCGGAAAGCGAACTGTTTTCCCTGCCCTCCCAAACTCCATACGGCAAACGGACTTTCTTGTTATTACATAATCGGGGGCTTGAGTTGAATTGTGTGGTACCACACAATTCAAGAAGATGAGTCTTCCATAATCTGGGCTTCAACAGAATAAGGTGAGCGGTTGAACCGTTTTTCAGTTTAGTTAAATATGAAGTTGATTGCGGGGAATGGGCGTCACTCTTTTTCCCGCACAATCAACCACACCATTCAATATTACGTATAACATTCTATTAAGACTAGTTAGATTATATAGCTTGTTTTTCCGGTATTTCCTCTGTTTTTTCCGTTGATTCAGCATCTGGTAAAGGTTGCTTAAATGCTTTAGTTAAGTAGATTAAGTAAATAAAGCCGGCAGCAACCCATAGCAATCCTCCAAAAATGGTAGGAAGTTCAAGCAAAGCCAACAGCCAGGCAATAAAGACGGCTCCGATCAGCGGACAGACAAGATTGGTCACAACTTGAGAAACAGAGCGCCGAGTTTTATTTTTGAAAAATAGACTGATGACACATAGATTTACGAAGAAGAAGGCGCTGAGAGCCCCGAAGTTCACGAAGCGAATAGCGTTATCAATACTAATAAAAATAGCCAATAATGAAATGATAGATGCAATGATGATGTTAGGAACAGGTGTTTTAAGTTTCGGGTGCACATAACCAAACAATTTCTTTGGCAGGATAGAATCGCGTCCCATCACATATAACAGTCGAGAAACACTAGTGATCGAAGCCAGTCCCTGCGTAAAGATTGCAGCGATTAAAACCGTGATGAAAACGGAACGAAGTAAACTCCCGCCTACAATCCCCATCAATTCAAGCGCCGCAGAGTCAGGGTCAACAATCGTCAAATTAGGATGAGACAGTTGGACAAAATAAGATGTACCCACATGTAGAACTCCAACGATACCGATCATAATAAAAATGGCTCTCGGAATTGTTTTCTTAGGATTAATGGTTTCCTCTGACAAGGTAGTCATCGTATCAAATCCTAAAAAGGAAAAGACTACAATGGAAGCTCCTGCTAAGACTACAGGAAGGGACATGTCTACGTTAATAAAAGGTTCAGTGGACGTTAAGCTGGCAGCTCCACCCGTACTAACTAAACCATAAATCAAATAGGCGCAGAAAATCATCATGAAAATGATTTGGAGAATAACAAAAAGTCTGCTGATATTAGCGGATGAGCTAACCCCTCGGGTAGCTATAGCAGCGAGTAGTATGATTAATCCAATGATCCAAACAAACGGAGGGACAGATGGGAATTCTGCGTGAAGGAAAATGCCAAATGTAATGGCAGCAATAATGGGAGCGAAAAGGTAATTGAGTAAAAGCACCCATCCTACGAGAAACCCTGCATTTGGGTGAATAGCTTTTTTAGCAAAGGTATAGGCTGATCCTGCAACCGGAATTTTTTTTGCCATAATAGCGTAACTTGCACCTGTAAATAAAACAGCTAGTACAGCAACAAAATATGCAGCAGTAAGTAATCCACTAGATCCTTCGTATGCGACACCAAAAACGGAAAAATAAATCATTGGCGTGTTCCAAGCAAGTCCTAAAAAGATGACCTGCCATAAAGTTAATGTTCTTTTTAATTCCATTTGATTACTCATGGGAACCCCTCTCTTTTTGCTTGTTATTAGTAGAAAACTTTATAGAAATTTCTACCGAATAATCAAAATATTAATTATTTTCAGATGATCTGTTCATGTGCCTAATTCTTAATAGTAAAACAATAAAATGCAACACTTATGTAAGGAAATCTGACATACTTTCTTGGGATATTTATAGGGTGAATAACCGGATGAAACCCCGTAACAAAAGGGTTATAGCCTTATCGAAAATAAAATATATTTTATGAAAGAGTTGTATTCCATTTATTAACGATTTTTATTACAAAAAATAAAGGAAGAGGATCACCTACTACATACGGGTGGTCCTCTTCCTTTACTTTTTCTATACTTTGATTGATTTGTTCATTTATTCTCTTAAACTATCAATTTTTCAGAAATACTCAAAAATCCGAACGAATAGAATGGGGTGATCCATAGGAACGCCAAAATAAGCAGGTCATCATTACCGTTAACAAACGGTGATAACCATCGATGAACGACTCTTTATTTGATGACCAACTTCAAAAAGACATGGACCTAGATTCAATTAGTATTTAACAGCAACCATTCCTTCAAGTTGGCCACGATCATGTCTTCCACTGAGTCAGCACGGCTTTTTTAGAAGTTTGGTGAAATGAGACTTTGCACGAATTTGTGACACTTAATCAAGGGGAATCTGTTGGAAGCGACGTGGCAGTCTCGTTCTCTCAACATAAAGTAGTTACGTGTCCTCCATGTGGAATGGGGGTGGGGAAAGCGAGTCGTTTCCTCGACCTCATTCCTCTGTCAGCGACTATTCATCAACAATATGGATCGAGGGTTGAGTAAACTTAGCCCCTTGACTCGGGGGAATATCAACAGATTTATTCCAAAATGATCAGAAAAAAAGTATGTCAGAAAATCTAACATACATGTT
Source organism: Halobacillus seohaensis (assembly GCF_042663045.1). Classification (NCBI taxonomy): domain Bacteria; kingdom Bacillati; phylum Bacillota; class Bacilli; order Caryophanales; family Bacillaceae; genus Halobacillus; species Halobacillus seohaensis. The sequence goes on from NZ_JBHSZV010000027.1 coordinate 105,607, forward strand.
GCAAGTAAGTGATTACAGTGGTTATACTACGAACTATAGCAAATCAAATAAATAAGGTTCTCAATGACGAGAACAAAAAAGCTTTCTAGGGTTCCGTTGATAAATGATCAAGTCAGGTCCAAGAGAAAGCGTATAGAGATGCATTGTGCATTTTCTATATACACGGAGGGACAAAAGCCTGGGAGATTCTAAATCTCCCAGGCTTTTTTTATTATCACCAGGAAGTAATTTTGAGAGATTTTGACGTGATGATCCCCGTAAGTTATTGGTTTTTATTTAATTTAAGGAGGAATTTGAAATGGATACTATTTGGAGTTTAGATCTTCGTTCTGGTGCAAAGTGGTCTGGAAATATAGCAAAAGGAAATCTTATTCGAATTACAGCACTTGAAGATGGGGCCAATCTTTCAGGTTTACTATTTAATGCAGGAAACTTAGCAGAAAGATATAACATGCCAGACACATTAAAGGCACAACATACTTCACGTTTAACTAAAGGGAATGTGCTGATGAGTGATAATGGCCGGGCGATGGCAAGTATTGTGGAGGATGACCTTGATTGGCATGATCCAATTGGAGGTTATACGACGCGTCAGTTAACGGACGCAAAGTATGGAAAAACGAGCTATCAAGAAAACCAGAACGAATGGTATCGAAGTGGTCAAGAGAATTTTGCAATGGAATTAGTGAGAAATGGATTAGAGATTCGAGATTTGGTACCTGTATTTAACCTATTCTCGAAGATCGTGGTTGATCGCACAGGTGATATGCATTTCCAGGAAGGACATAGCAAAAAAGGGGACGAAGTAACTCTTCGTACAGAGATGGATGTTTTGTTATTGCTTTCTAATACGCCGAATCCGCATGATCCGAAAACTTTTTATCCTTCAGTTCCATTAAAAATAGAGGTACTACCTGCAGAACCAGTCAAAGAAGATGATCATTGTGTTAATCATCTTCCAGAAAATAAACGGGCATTTGAAAATACATGGGACTATACCACATTGGTAGGTCAATAAGTAGAAAAAATAAAAGGAGGAGCTACATTATGACAGTTTCAACTAAAATAACGAGTTCTCGCAAAATAGAAGATGCAGTTTATAATAAATCACTTCCAGCAGGAGATGGATGGATGGATGAATTGCTTCCAGGCCAGGTACTCCGTATTGAAGATGAAGAAGGAAATCAGGCAGCTGATACCTTGTTTTACGATGCAGAAAATCCTGAAGATCATTTCAGTGCGATTGCGACCATTTCAGGTCAAAGCAATGTCTATTTAACCACAGGTTCTATTCTGCGAGCTGAGTCAGGCAAGGAACTTTTAGATATTGTGGCAGATACGGTGGGGCGTCACGACACACTTGGAGGTGCTTGTTCTGCACAAAGTAACACCGTACGTTACGCTCATGACCGACTACCGATGCACAATTGCCGTGATAACTTTATGCTGCAACTCTCAAAGCAGGGGGAAAACTATACGAAAAGGGATTTAGCTCCAAACATCAACTTTTTTATGAATGTACCACTCACTCCTGAAGGTGGACTATCCTTTGAGGATGGAATATCTGGTCCAGGTCATTATGTTGAAATGAAAGCTAGATGCCGAACGAAAGTATTAATCAGTAACTGTCCACAGTTAAATAATCCATGCAGTGGTTTTAAACCGACACCAATTAGGCTTTTAATCTGGGACCAATAGATGATGTGAAAAGGATGTTTTTTTTCTTAAATAGTTGGAATATTCGGTTATATAAAAGAGACAGAAGAAAGGGGTAATTCATATTTTTACTAAAGTGCTTATTGCAAACCGTGGTCCTATCGCTGTACGTATCGAACGAACGTTGAAAAAGCTAGGCATTTCTTCAGTAGTTGTTTATACAAAGGCTGATCAGGACAGTCTCCATGTTGATTATGCAGACGAAGCTATTTGCATCGGGGAGGGGCCGGCCAAGGAAAGTTATTTAAATGCAGATCTTATTCTTCAAACTGCTATTGAGACTGGGGCACAGGCTATTCATCCGGGCTATGGTTTTCTAAGTGAAAATGCAGATTTCGCACGAGACTGCGCCGATAAAGGGATTGCCTTTATCGGCCCAACAGCTGAACAGATGGAATTATTCGGTTTAAAACACTCAGCAAGGGATATGGCCAAACAAGCTGATGTACCATTATTGCCTGGAACGGATTTAATTGAAGATCTTGAAGAAGCAATAACTAAGGCTGAAACGATTGGATATCCAGTAATCTTAAAAAGTACCGCTGGAGGTGGTGGAATTGGCATGCGTGTTTGTGCAGATGAAGAAGCTCTTCGTACTGCATTTGACGGAGTTCGCCATCTTGCGGAAACTAATTTTAAAGATGGAGGAATGTTTCTAGAAAAATTCATTGCAAAGTCTCGCCATGTGGAAGTCCAAATATTTGGTAATCTTCATGGTGAAGTAGTCGCACTCGGTGAACGTGACTGCTCGATTCAGCGACGTAACCAGAAGGTTATAGAAGAAAGCCCAGCACCGAACCTATCGGCTGATGTTCGTCAAAGCATGCTGGATGCTGCGAAGCGACTAGCTGCAGAGGCTGGTTATCGTAGTGCAGGTACGGTTGAGTTTTTATATGACCCAGAAACTTATCAGTACTACTTTTTAGAAGTGAATACAAGACTCCAAGTCGAACACGGAGTAACTGAGGAAGTATTAGGTGTTGATTTGGTTGAATGGATGGTGAAAGAAGCTGCTGATCAGTTAGTTGGATTGGATTCGATGCTGCCAGCGTCTCAAGGACATAGTATTCAAGCGCGTATTTACGCTGAAGACTGTCTTCATGACTTCCGTCCAAGTGCCGGTTACTTGGATCGTGCTGTTTTTTCAGAACAAGCAAGAAATGAAACATGGGTGAAAGACGGGATTACGATTACAACGCTCTATGATCCAATGCTTGCGAAAGTTATCGTCCACGGTAAAGATCGTCAAGATGCTATCCAAAAGCTAGGAAATGCGCTTTCTGAAACTAAGATGTACGGGGTTACTTCAAACCTTCAATATCTTGAGGCTTTCCTGCAAGAAGAGAGCTTTAATAAAGGAGACATCTTCACACAGCTGCTGACCAACTTCTCTCCAGCTGAAAATGCGCTGGAAGTTCTAGATGGCGGCGTTCAAACAACTATTCAAGATTATCCCGGACGGACGGGGCACTGGGACGTTGGGGTTCCGCCATGCGGAGCAATGGATCCTTATTCTTTACGAATCGGAAATCAATTGCTTGGAAATGATGAACAGTCCCCTGGTCTGGAACTAACACTGCGCGGAGGTTCTTATCGTTTCCGAAACGAAATGTGGTTCTGTATAACAGGTGCTGATATGGAGGCTGAATTGAATGGCACAGAAATATCGATGTATCAACCGATTCTTGCCAAAAAAGGTCAGGAGTTAATTTTCAAGGAAGCGAAAAAAGGAATGCGCACGTATTTCCTTATTGAAGGTGGCTTTGACATGCCACAGATTCTAGGCAGTTCGTCCACTTTTACTCTTGGAGGATTCGGAGGACACGGCGGTAGAGCTCTTCGTCCTGGAGATGTCCTTGGGGTAAACAAAGGAAACGAACCAAAAACAATAAATGAGTTAGATAAATCAGACCGCCCAGCGATGACAAATAATTGGACGATCGGAGTCATTCCAGGTCCGCATTGTACAGAAGAATATTTGCAAGAGGACTATCTTAATCAGTTAACGGAAACTGAGTGGGAAGTACACTTTAACAGCTCTCGTACTGGTGTCCGCTTAAAAGGACCTGCGCCCAATTGGACTCGTGAAGATGGTGGAGAAGCAGGACTCCATCCGTCCAATATTCACGATAACGCTTATGCCATTGGTACACTGGATTTAACAGGAGATATGCCGATCTTACTCGGTCCAGACGGTCCAAGTCTTGGAGGATTTGTTTGTCCAGTTACAACAGCTTCGGCAGAATTTTGGAAAATAGGCCAGCTCCACCCAGGAGATACAATTCGTTTTCAACTGCTTACCATAGAAGAAGCGAATGAGCTACGCCAAGTTCAGGAATTAAAACTAGAGGAAATTGGTCATGGAGAACGCGACAATCTTTCGCAAGCTGACCTCCCTGTACCGAATACAACATTGACTTCCAACTATCCTATATTTATATATGAAGAAACTAATCGTAGGTTCCCTATTACCATTCGTTGCAGCGGTGATGAATACCTACTTGTAGAATATGGGGAAATGGAACTTGATTTACTACTTCGCTTCCAAGTACAAGTATTAATGGAAGAGATTAGATCTAAAGGCACTCTGCCAGTGATTGAAATGACGCCAGGAGTGCGTTCCCTGCAAATTCACATTGACCCGTTACAAATGACTGTGAAAGAAGCGTGTCAAAAGGTTCTAGAGTTAGATGGACAATTACCTCCGCTAGAATCGATTGAGGTACCGTCAAGAATTGTAAAACTACCATTATCATGGAATGATCCATCTACCCAACTAGCAACTGATCGCTATCAACAAAATGTTCGGCCAGATGCCCCTTGGTGTCCAGATAACCTAGAATTTATTAGACGTATTAACGGTCTGGAGAGCATTGAGGACGTAAGAAAAGTTGTATTTGATGCCAATTACCTTGTGTTGGGACTTGGGGATGTTTATTTAGGTGCACCATTAGCCACACCTACCGATCCTCGTCACCGATTAGTTACAACCAAGTACAACCCGGCTAGAACATGGACACCGGAAAATGCAGTAGGAATTGGCGGTTCCTATATGTGTGTGTATGGAATGGAAGGCCCAGGTGGATACCAATTTGTCGGTCGTACTATTCAAATGTGGAACCGTCTACGCTCAACAGAAAGTTTTGAACCAGGTAAACCTTGGCTCTTGCGCTTCTTTGATCAGATTCAATACTATCCAGTAGAACCAGACGAACTGATGGAGATGCGTGAAGACTTTTTACGCGGTAGATTTGAAGCGGATATTACGGAAACGACCTTCAACCTTGGAGACTATCTAGAATTCCAGGAATCTATTAAAGAAAGTGCGAAGGAATTCCGAGATCACCAGCAAGCTTCCTTTAAAGCTGAAAGAGAAAGATGGAAGGAACTCGGAATAGCTGAACATGTATCTGAGGGAGATTCAGGAGAAGCAATAGCTGAAGAAGAAGTCCCAGAAGGAGAATCAGCAGCACGTTGTCAAATGCCAGGTAGTGTTTGGAAAGTACTCGTTTCACCTGGTGATTTCGTTAACAAAGGTGACACTATTATAATAGAAGAAAGTATGAAAATGGAGTTTCCTCAAGAATCCCCATGTGACGGATATATCTCTTCTATTAATGTAACTCCTGGAGATGAAGTACAGGCAGGGCAGCTTTATGCCTGCATTAAGGAAAAGGAAGAAAGCGTGGTGTCTGTTACGTGAGTATAATACCAGAGAAGTTGACGATGGGTTGGCTGCGAGAAAATTATCAAAATGGCAGCACTAATCCTCTTGAAGTTGTTGAGGAAATCATTCATCGAGCTCAAAAGAATAAAGATATGAATATATGGGTCACCCCTCCTGACATGAAATGGATTAAACCATATATTGATCGGCTGGAGGCATTAAATCCAGCTGATGCCCCGCTTTGGGGGATTCCATTTGCGATCAAAGATAATATCGATCTTGCAGGTGTACTAACAACAGCAGGATGCGTGGAATATGGATATACACCGAATGAGCACGCAATAGTCGTCGAGCGTTTAATATCTGCCGGCGCAATTCCCGTAGGTAAAGCTAATCTTGACCAGTTTGCTACAGGACTCGTCGGCACTCGAAGTCCATATGGTGAAGTACACAATGCCTTGCGAGAAGAATTAATAAGTGGAGGATCAAGTGCTGGTTCAGCCGTAGCCGTGGCCAAAGGACAAGCTGTTTTTTCTCTTGGTACAGATACCGCAGGGTCAGGTCGCGTTCCTGCTGCACTGAACAACCTTGTAGGTTATAAGCCGAGCTTAGGTGCGTGGTCGACAAAAGGGGTGATCCCGGCCTGTGAAAGTCTTGATTGTGTCACTGTATTTTCTCACAGCTTGACCGATGCCCTCACTGTCGATGGAAGTGCTCGCGGAGAAGAACTATCTGATCCATGGTCGAAAAAAATACCTGCTCCAGTGTACGAAACCCCAGAAAAAATCTATCTACCTAAAGACCCACTTGGATTTTATGGGACATATGCTGAAGAGTACCAAGAGGCATGGGATGCAGCGTTAGAAAAAATAAAGCAATTAAATCTACCAGTAGAATATATAGATACAACATTATTTTCTGAAGCAGCAGAAATTCTTTATGGAGGACCCTGGATTGCAGAGCGTTGGGCCGCACTCGGTGAGTTTATCGAATCCCATCCTGACACGGCCTTTCCTGCTACTGAAAAAGTACTACGTTCAGGATCCGAAGAAAAATATGATGCATCGACGTTGTTCAAGGCTATGCATAAACTACAAGCACTAAAAAAGGAAGCGAAAAACCTACTGCAAAACGCAGTGCTAGTCATGCCAACTTGTGGTGGAACATGGACGAGAGAAGAGGTTCGGGAAAATCCAATCTCAACAAATAGTGATATGGGTCGTTACACTAACCACTGTAATCTACTTGATTTGAGCGCAGTTGCTATTCCAGCAGGAGAAGCTGCCCCAGATACACCGTTTGGTATCACCTTATTCAGTCTATCTGATCAGGAAGGTCTAATTACTGGAACAGCTGATTGGTTTATTGGGAAAAGCTTTGAATCTCAAGGTGAATTCAAAGAAGACACAACCTACTTAGCTGTTTGTGGCCTGCATATGAGAGGGTATCCACTAGAAACGCAAATGCAGGAATGTGGAGCTGAATTCATTAAAGAAGCAGTTACTGCACCAAAGTATCAGCTGATACAAATACCAAGCAACCCTGCCAAACCAGGAATGATCAAACAACATCAAGGCGGAGCGGCTATCCAATTAGAAATATGGGAAATGCCTCTAAAATCATTAGGTTCTTTCACGACCTCCATTCCTGCCCCTTTGGGAATAGGAAAAGTAGAGCTGGAGGACGGAACTGAGGTGCCAGGATTTATTTGCGAAGGTTACGCAGAGACTGTTTCAGAAGACATTACAGCTCTTGGCGGTTGGAGACAGGTGAAGTCTTTAATATAATATTGATTAGATCTTAATAGTAGGGTTGAACAGTGTAGCGGGTTCCTTTACTATCAAAAACATTAAAATTTAATGAGAAATGACCATCAATTTGTATGCTAAATTGATGGTCATTTTTCATTGGTATAATAGGGTTTTCGGTTTTTCAAAATCATTAGAAATGTAGTGTAATTTGCACACCAATTTGTTAGGTAACAATAGCCGTTGTAAGTATTCATTTTGACCCACAAATATTTACGAATAAAGTGGAAGTTGATTAATTTTTGCTTGATTTCTAAGATATTCTGAATATTTATGTTGAAAATTAATATAGAGATTGTGTGGCTGTTCCGTCATCGGTAGGAGGAGAAGGTGGTCGGGGAAATAATTCGCTTTCCGTGGGAGTACGGTGAGCCTCCTCGCTTCGCTGCGGGGTCTCACCATGTCCTCTCATCGAGGCCACTGAAAAACTCCGGTAAATTTTAAGAAAAGCAAATCCCTAAAAATTCCATCCCCACTTTCGGTTTATAAATTAGGGGTAAATTGGACTTAATACTCCACTATTACTAGAAAAACAACGTGATTTTGGGATAGTGTTTTTCCAAAAAGTTCATTATTAATAGAAAAGGACTTTTTCAGTGGCCTCTCCTCTCATCCCACAGGAGTCTCGTCATTTCCCCGCCCCCCTTGCGATGAAGAAGAGGTACGGAACATCAAGAATCTAGAAATCATCGCGTAGCCATAGACATAACAGCATGTTGATCCTCTGTTTTCATTATGGAGGAAGGCACTAAATAATGTATGTTGTTTTTGCTCGTATAAGGATGTACATATTTAATTTTATTACCCAATTGTGTGGTACCAGGTACCACACAATTACAACCGTATCAAGGGCTGGTTAGTCAATCTAGGCTATCATGCCCGCCATTCCAAGTATAGTTGTAATAAAGTTGAGTCTCAAAAATGTACATTATTATGTAATCATTTTTGTACATGCTTAAATTAGCATTGTAAAGGCATCCTATTCGGGTTCTCCCCGTTCGGAGCTCGAGGAGGCTCGGCATCTGCCCGCGGAAAGCGAACTATTTTCCGTGCCCTCCCAAACTCCATACGGCAAACGGAACTTCCTGTTATGACATAATCGAGGGCTTTAGTTGAAGACAAAACCTGAAATAGGCTGAAAACCTTTAGTTATAATCCCAGAGAATCCTCCATTCCCCTTTATCTTTCGCAACATATACCTCTTGAAAGAAACCAAATTTTCCATACTTACCATTATAAGATTGTGTGACATTAAACTTGTAAGTTACATCAAAAGCTGAAGACTCCTTTTCCATCCTCCAATCATTCACCTTACCGTCTTTTTCTATTGTGAATGTAAAAGTATTTGCACCAAAATGATTAATGAACACATGAGGGCGGTCTTGCAGATACACGCCTTTACTCCATCTCTCTTTCATTAAAGGATGAAGCAATTCCCATGAATCGGCAAAGTCACCGGCCTGTTCATGTGTATAAAATTCTTCCACTACGTTATAGGACTGATGACCAGGTGAAAGTAAATAACTAATATAGCTAATTAACCATACAGAAAGGGAGAAGACTGTTATGATTACGAAAATTAAAAGTTTTTTCCTTTGAATTCCTTTCATCATGAAAACCCCTTTTGTAAGATAGGTATATATAAAAGGATATGATACGAAATAAGGTTTAATATCAAACGGATAGGACGGTGAAGGAAACGATGGAAGAGAGAGTAACTGAAACTTTTCATTATTTACATAACCACGCTGAAATCAGTTGGGAAGAGAAAGAAACGACTAAATATATCGAGCGATTGTTACGGGAAAGTGGATGTAGAGTCAGCACGTTTGAGGATTTTACCGGGGTAATTGGTGAGTTTGGAAATTTTGAAAAAAGTCTTCCAGTTATAGGTGTGCGTGCAGATATAGATGCCCTATGGCAGGAAGTGAATGGTGAATTTCAAGCCAACCATTCCTGTGGTCATGATGCTCATATGTCTATGGTATTAGGATTATTGTGGAAGCTGGAGCAAGAACCTGACTTAGCTCATCAAGTGGCGATTAAATTTATATTTCAACCCGCCGAGGAAAAAGCTTCTGGTGCGCTAAAAATGGTGGAGGAGCATGTCGCAGACGACGTTGATTACTTATTTGGAATTCATTTAAGACCTAATCAGGAAGTTGCAATGGGAGATGCTTCCCCAGTGATCGGACATGGTGCTGTGAAAATGTATAACGCGGAGATCAAAGGGCCAGATGCTCATGGAGCAAGACCCCATCTCAATCATAATGCTATCGAAGTTGGAGCGGAAATGGTTCATCTGCTCAATAGCATTCATGTCGACCCAACAGTCCCACATTCCGCAAAAATGACAAAATTTAATGCGGGTAGTAAGAACGCGAACATTATTCCAGGTAACGCCTCTTTTTCATTAGATTTAAGAGCTCAGACGAACAAAGTGATGGAAGAAATGGAGGGAAAAGTACAAAGTATATTCAAAGCGATGAAAAACCTCCATGACATTGATATAGATATCATAAATATAGACGGAATAGCTGCAGCAAAAATGAATAATGAAGCGATCAGTATAATGAGTGACGCCATTACGCAAACTCTCGGAAAAGAACACTTACATCCTGAGTTAGTCACACCTGGAGGGGATGATTTTCACTTTTATACGATAGAGAAACCTTCCCTTAAAGCAACTATGATCGGCCTAGGCTGTGATTTGAAACCAGGATTGCATCACCCGAATATGACGTTCAATGAGTCGGCTTTAATGAATGGAGTGAATATTTTGTATAGAGCCGTTTTAAACACTTATAATCTTTCATAAAACTTATGATCGTGCGGAAGCCGTTAAATCATATTTACGAATAATATGCTATTCTTAAAAAGTTTTACCATTTGTAACTTAACCACGAAAGGCGAACCCTGAGGAGGCTTTGCGATCTATTTCCCCGCCCTACCGATGACGGAACAGCCAAACGTCTAGGCATCGTTAATAAAATTAAGCCGAATCAACTTATAATCTGTCCAAAATGAGTCTTGTGGAGTTAATCTCTACAAGGCTTTTTTGCCACTTGCGATAAAAAGCCTACATATAAACAAACTAATAAAGAAGACCTTCATTTACCCTAGTACATAAAAGTAACCAAGAATTTTTTAAAAAAGTGTCATACGTGAAATTTCTAACCGTCTAATAAGTGAAATCAAAAACGGAGGACTTACTCATGTCTAATAAAAAAGCAATTATTTCCGATTGGTTTCATCAATATAGTGATGATGTATATAGTTATCTAGTCTATTACACAGGGAGAACGGATGTTGAAGATCTTGTTCAAGAGGCGTTTATTAAGGCTAGCAAAGGACTACATTCCTATAATGGAAAAGCAAGTCCTAAAACATGGCTATTTAGTATCGCCCGTAATGCTGCTATTGATGAATCAAGGAAAAAGAAAAACAAAGTATGGAATAACGCCTTGTCTTTTGATGAAAGCCTTGGACCACACGGTGGGGAGGAAACTCCAGAAAAAACTTTGCTTCAAAATGAAGAACACCAGGAACTATACACGGCTATTCAAACATTAAAAAAGAACTATCGAGATGTTCTTATATTAAGGGGAATCAAAGAATTCTCAGTGACAGAAACAGCCGAAGTTTTGAACTGGAAAGAGTCTAAAGTAAGAACCAATTATTACCGGGCTTTACAATCACTTAGAAAGAGGCACGGCGGGAGGGATCAATTCTAAATGGATAACAAAGATTCAAATCATGTGGAACGTGAACTCAAGAAATTACCAGCCCATAAACTAAGTCAGTCAAATAAAAAAGAAATGCATCATCAATTGATGGAGACCGTTGGAAAACATGAAGAAAAGGAAAGGAGAGGAGAAAAAATGAAAAAGTTTACGGTCGGAATAGCAAGTGTAGCGGTTGCTGGTCTGTTTGTGTTTTTAGGTGTAACGACAATTAATCCAGATCCGAATCAACAAGATCAAGTAACCGAACAACAAGAGATTGATGAATTTAACAAGGAAACCGCTAGGGAAGTTATGGAAAAATACAGAGAATCCTTTGCTACGCTAGTTGAGGCAGGAAATGATGATGGTTTAATTACAACTTTTGAATCGAAAGAAGAGGTGAAAAGTCATTTTACCGAAGTGATGTCAGAGGATTTAGCCTCATGGATGGTTGATTCTTATGTGAACGAGGAAGATGGAAACTTATATGTAGTTGCAAAAGATAGCCCGACCTGGTTAGCGGAAGACACTGACTTTCAAATTGAGGAAGTGAGCAATGACCACTATAAAATCATCCAAGAGCGAGATAATGAATTGCTCGGTCATGTAGAAATGATCTTTCACTCAGAATGGCAGGAAGGAAAATGGATCCTTAGCGAAATTGAATCAACGCAGCTTGAACAACAAGTTTCGATTGAGCAACAAGCGCAAACCATCCTGCACACCATTGATCAAGGGAATATGAAAGGATTAGCACAACATGTTCATCCTGAAAAAGGCCTCTTATTTTCACCTTACGTAAATGTAGAGGACGATTCACTCGTTTTTCAAAAAAATGAAATAAGCTCCTTATTAGATGAGGAGCAGCCGTATGTATGGGGACAACAGGACGGCAACGGTAGAGATATTGAACTTACACCGAGCGAATATTTTGACCAAATTCTATTTGAAAAACCTTTTCAAAATCCTGATGAAATCAATGTGGATCAATTAGAACAACGCGGCACTACAAAAAACAATATAGACGAAGCCTTTCCTCAATCAAGAGTAGTAGAATTTTACGTAGCTGGTTCAGGGGAGTCTGCAGATATGAATTGGGGAAGTCTATACGTTGTATTTGAGCAAGACGAGAATGAAGTGTGGAAGGTAGTTGCCCTTGTTAACGACAAGTGGACGATATAAAAATTTAACCTTGAATAAGTAACCTCCAAAACCTTGATACCTGAACTATTGATGTTCAGGTATCAAGGTTACTCTAATTTTAGTAATCATATTGGTATAGAGCTACTTAGCAATATAGGGCTAAATTTGAAAGAATAGGATAAATTAATAATGGCCGTAAAGTAACGCTTTCGTCTGTTTCGTTGATGCACATTTTACTAAATGGAGGGAATTTAATGAAAGAACTAAGCGAACAGCAAATTATGGTGAATATAGCGTTGTCACTTTTAGAATTGCAATCTGAAAATAAAGCTCTGAAGGAAATGTTAATGAAAAAGAATATTATAGTATTGGAAGAATTAAGTTCTAGGCAAGAAAATATTTTTAAGAGTGAAGCTAGAACTGAGGTAGCGGAACTATTTGGTATGGACGATGAAGAGTTCAATGCATATGTCAGTAATCATGATTTTGATCAAGGTATGATCCCTGGTGTGGAAGAAAATAGGTGATGTAAAAGTAAACGGCAAGCAAAAAGGAAGTCTTATGGAGAAAAATCTCTTTCAGCAGTAACGTCTGGGCTAGTGGGCCTGATCCATTCTGTATAATTAAAGGATTTAATTATTAAGTAAACCACAAGCCCGATAACCGAGCGATAAATGCTTAGTTATCGGGGGATTTTGTTTTTTATCCTGTTGATGTTACTCACAATTGAAAAGTCTTAGTGAGGTCTGGCTTTCGTTGCGTTATATTAGAAAATGCTAGTAGTACTAGACCCCATTAGGGGAAAGTGTGAAAGACTGCGTTGTTCTGTGATATTATTAGAATTGTTCATAGGTAAAACCTAATTTATAACAAATGTTCTATATACATAGTTGTTAAAATCTATAATTATAAGGATAAGTATAACTCTTCTATATAATAAGATAAACACCAGGAAAGGAGTAAGCTATATTATGAAAGTGGGAAGAAATGACCCATGTCCATGTGGCAGTGGAAAAAAGTATAAAAAGTGTTGTGGGAATAGTAAGGTTATTGAATTTCCTACTCAAATTGTAAATAACGAATTAGATCAATACTTCAGAAGCCTTCAAGAATATATAGTTGATCATTATCCTCACGTAATGCCTGCGATTCCAGCAAAATCAGATACGGAAAAACTTCATGAATTTTTTTCGATTTTGCAAAAGACCGTTTTTAATAGTCATAAAGAAAATAAAACAATAATGGAAGAATACGTAAATCGCGTAAAAGATTCAGTGATTCGACCAGCGACGAAAGAGTCCCTAGAGTCGTGGCCCAACTCAGTAAGCTGGTTTATTTTCAGTGAAAACGATCATTTCTGAGCAAGAGGTCCAATTAAAAAATGAACTCAACGAAGCGGACTACCAGGTGGATCGCTCGTCGATTGCGGCTGAAAATTTGGAGGAAACACCTTACTCGTTTGGCGTTTTAATGAAGTGGGGGAAAAACCATCGATTCATGCCGGTTGGTATTCCAGAGCATGAAGCCCCTTTTTATGCTTTTCTGAACTATCTTAAGGAACAGCATAAAGAGTCAGGAGGGCAACAGACTGTAGGAGAATATCTGGCTTCTACTTTAGTCCAGCAATTTCAAGCATTTATCAATCGAGAGGGAATGAGTAATCCTATTGATATGTGGAACGGCAAACCACAACAAAAAGCAGTTTTAGAGTTATTAGATCAGAAGCTTGAGACTCATGTGAAAGATGAGTATTTTTATGACCGAGTGAAAGGCTTTTGGATATACTATTGTGAGCAGGAGTCACCGATCATTCGTAAGCCCGCTGTGTTTGCTGCAACGCTTGAATATATGTACAAAACGACACCTTACTTTGGGACAAATCTCCCTCCGGTTACCCAAAAGTATGTCGCAAAAAAGTATGGAGTTAGTCCAAATAGTATTTCAAAACGCAAGTATGAATTGGAAGATCAACTATTTGAATGGTGGATGAAGTCAGTGAAAATAGTGAAATGCTTGACCACTCCTTTTCGGTTAATTCTAGCAGTCAGATTATAACGGAGCGTTTGATGTTTGAAAGTACTAAAAAAGCAGGGGAAATAGATTTTGAAAGTTTTGAACAACTAAATGAATATATGAATGCGATGAAAGATGAACCATTCACTCCTGAAACCGATGAAGAAAAAGCGCAAATTTTAGCATACGATGCTTATGAAACAGACGACCTTGAGAAACGTGCATCTCTTGCGGAAGAGGCGTTAGCTTTAGATCCGAATAGCATCGACGCCCGATTAGTAAAGTCAACGTTTGTTTCTTCCCCATTAAAAAAGGAAAACCTGTTACTCAAGGCAATCAATATAGGCTTGCGATCCTTAGATTTGAAGTCTGATGAGCTATGGATGAATATAAATGCACGCCCATTCTTACGGGCACAGGAAGCCTTAGCCGAACATTTTGTGGAAATTGGCGAAAAAGAAAAAGCAATCACTCTATATGAGGAGTTACTCCAATATAATGTGAATGATAATCAGGGCGTTCGTTTTGTTTTATTTCGGTTGTATATAGAGGAGAATAAATTAAATGAGGCGGATGAATTACTTGCAGAATTTCCTGGTAAAACAGCTGATTGGAAATTTTCAGAGGTCCTATTGTTACTCAAAAGAAATGTTTCAGAAGAGTTCTTTTCTGATAAGTTGTTTGATGCTCACCTCACGAATTCATATTTCATTTCCGTGCTAGTTGGGGAAATAGAGCTTCCAGATAGATTGCCCGAGCGTTACACACCTGGATCCCTTGAAGAGGCAATCATATATGGATACCGAAATAAACACCTATGGCAAGACTATTTAGAGATTTTAAACATTTTTATGTAATTTCCTTTCAGGCATCGCACTCAAGAGTGGGACGATTTAGTTGGTAGAATTATTGATGAAATTGATAGAGTGTAAAGTTCATCATTTGGATTCATCATGATTTTTTTGAGAAATCTAGTAAACCCATGAAAATACTCGCTATTTCTTTGCAATCCTTCTCAGAGATAACAATCAACGAAAGGAAAGAAATAGCGAGTGTTTTACCCTGTTTCTTAAAAAATGTTACTAGTAGAAAGCGACAGAAAACTCACAAGTTCAAACACTATGAAACAAAAATCTACATGGGAACAGTTTATATTCTAATCCGTTCCCGAATCCATAAGAGTAAACCTAGTGAAAAAGCTTCCATCATTTTTGATCAATCTTACAACTACCAAATATTGCAATCCATTCACAATTAATTATCTGTTACTATGATTACAGTGAAGAAATCAGGAGAGATGTATTGCGTATGAAAGACTTTATGATTAAAGGAACCCTTATAACCATGGTAATTGTGTTGCTCGTATCTTGTTCAAATCAAGATTATCAAAAGGCTATGGACGAGGGAATTAAAAGTTCGGGAGAAAAAGACTATCATCTCGCGGCTGCATATTTTGAGAACGCTCTTCAGGAGCAAGAAAAGCCAGAAGCAGTTTCCTATTTCAACCAAACAATGGAAATGGAAAAAGCCATTCAAGCATATGAAAATAAAAATTATCCAGCTGCGATGACGTCTATAGAAAACGTGTTGGATACAGAAAATGGTCTAGAGACAGTCAAGCTTGATGCCAAGCAATTAAAACAAAAGGTGGAATCAGCGAGGGACCTTATCGATTCGTTTGAGGGAAAAATGGAGCAAGTAAGTGATGACATAAAAGAAAAAGACTTAGATTCGGCTCAAAATGGCTTGTATCATCTTCAAAGCGATATAGAAAACAATCCTCAATTATCACATTTCTATTCGGAAGTGCTGAGTTTACAAGATCAATGGAATGAAACTCTTGTCAAAGGAGAAGAGGAAGAAACTCAAAATCAGGTGATAGAAGAAATTCAAGAAGATGATCAGGATCCACCGAAAGAGCAACAATCATCAAATGAAACCGACGAAGAACTCGCCTATACCACATATTCAAATGAACGTTTTGGTTTTTCCTTTTCGTATCCCACTTTTTTAGAGATGAACCCACCCCCAACCAATGGAGATGGGATTACTTTAACCCATGAAGATTTTGAAATGGTGGCCTATGGAGGACATACTAATGTTTTAAGTGATAATGAAACAATTGAAACGTACTATCAAGAAAATTTAGATAATCTCGGCGAAGTCCACTATCAAAAATTGACTGATCAATGGTATGTGTTGTCTTATCAAGAACAGGGAACGGTTACTTATAAAAAGTTCTTTTTTAATGACAGCGAGTTCAACACCTTTACGATCACATATCCTGCCAGTAAACAAGATAAATACGGTGATATTACCACTAAGATTGCCAATGATTTTTATTCGCCTGTGATTTATTAGGTCAATGGATTATGTCCCCCTAGTTCTAATGTTGCGTGTTCAACAGCTAGTACTAGGGATTTTTATATGAGTTGTGATTAGTTGCTGAAAAGTTTCTCCTTAATGATATTGATAATATTTTGTATACCTCTCCTTTGCTTCCACCTTATAAGAGTAACCGTGAAATCTCTTTTTTAGTGAAGAGCCAAAAAAAGGGGTCACTTCCTAATTCAACCATATTTGTTAATAATTCAACTATTTCCATAAAAATGCCCTCCACTAAACCCTCTTTTTCATATGATATACTTTATTAAAATATGAAAAGGAGATTTTCTATGAAAAAAATAGTGTGGAGTTTTGCATTTGCTATATTTTTAACCTTTCTTGCCCCTCATTCTTCCTTGTGGGCCCAGTCCTTTCAAGATGTGGATTCTGTACCTTGGGCAGTCAATTCTATAGACTATTTAAGTGAACGAGGTATTATTAACGGCTACGATTCTCGTACTTTTGGACCGAATGATGAAATAACTCGTTCTCAAGCTTCTTTAATGCTTGTTAATGAGCTTTATCCAGAAGAACAGGCGTCTCAATCTTCGGCATTTCCTGATGTTCCACAGAGCAATCCGTATTATAATGCTATTACAGTTGCATCTGAAAAAGAGTTGATGGAAGGTTATTTGGATGGTTCTTTTCAACCAGGGGACCCGATTACAAGGGCGGAAACAGCGGTATTAATTGATACAGCATATGAAATCGAGCGTGGTGAAGATGCACTAAGTTTTGATGATACATATTCTGTTCCTTGGGCCTTACATAGCATTCTGGATTTATCATCTCAGCAGATTATTAAAGGATACCATGATGGCTCATTTAGACCTAATGAGTCTATTACACGTGCGGAGTTTGCTGTTGTACTAGCATCGACTTTAAATCCTGATTTGAATAATGACAGTAGTGAAGATAGTCCTTCTGAAAACCATGAACTCCAAGCATTTGAAGAAGAAGTTGTAAATCTTACAAATGAAGAAAGAGAAAAGCGAGGATTGAATACTCTTTCTATTGATCCTAAGTTATCAAAGGTTGCCTGGCACAAATCAGAAGATATGAATGTGAATAATTACTTTTCTCACCAATCCCCAACATATGGATCACCGTTTGATATGATGGACGAGTTTGGAGTGAATTACTCGTTGGCAGCCGAAAACATCGCCAAGGGGCATACTTCTCCAGAAGAAGTTGTTGAAGGTTGGATGAATAGCCCTGGGCACAAGAAGAATATTTTAAGAGATGGGATTACGCATATTGGTGTTGGATATGAAAATCGTTATTGGACACAGCTGTTTACAAAAAAATAGAAGTTTAAAAGAAGAGTCGGGAATCATAACCGACTTTTCTTTTTATAGAAGGCATTTTTTCAAGAAGTAGGAGATATAAAGTTTAGTCAGTCCCACACTCAAATGACCCTTAGGTTTTGATAGAAGTTAAGAATAATTATGCATTCTGTCTAGTTGTTTTGAAAAAGCGGAATTTATTACAGGATATAAAAGGAGAATATGTAATTTAAACGAGAAGGGAATAGGTGTTGCTCTTTATAGAAAGAAACAAGGTCATATTTAATAGTCAAATTTTTTCTAATGGTAATTTCATAACTTAAAAGGTGATTTTCAGTAGTAGCCCATTCGGGTGTTTTTCCAATCTTCTTTTAAAATGGATCGAAAATAGGGCCTGGTTTTATCCAGATAATCTTTTAGGAAGGACGTCTGTTTAATAAGTGAATATATGTTTTTTGGTTAACTATTAAATGTCGAATTTTAAATATTTGTTACAGATTTTCAGATATTGTTATACAACTGTAAAATAAAAATCTAACATTATATGATACCCTGAACTTAGATTAATAAAACGTGGGGGTCTACATAATGATTAGAAAGTTTTTAGTTACAATTTTGACTGGTTTATTAGTTCTTTCTGTATTTACACCACAGGCAATGGCATCTTCTGTTTCGGGTAGTCAAATTACAAAGATTGCAAATAAGTACTCTGGTACTCCTTATAATTATGGCGGAACAACACCATCAGGCTTTGATTGCTCTGGATATACTTCCTATGTCTTTAAGCAAGCAGGGATTGACCTTCCTCGTACATCATCGAGTCAATATGGAATAGGGGATTATGTTTCTAAATCAAACCTAAAGTCTGGAGATCTAGTGTTCTTCGGTAGTTCACCTGGATCTAGTTCAGTTTCGCACGTTGGTATTTATACTAGTAACGGAAACTTTATTTCAGCAACTTCTAGTAAAGGCGTTGATGAAAGATCTGTTAATGACCCTTATTACTGGGGAGATCGATATATTGGAGCTAAAAGAATAGTTGAAGAGTCAACTTCTACTGCTTCCAGTCAAAATGACGAAAAACTTCCTACAGGACAGTATCATGATGTAAATAGTGATTTCTGGGCGCACAAGCATATTAAAAAGTTGAGTGAAGCAGGGATTATTAATGGAGACAATGCTCAAAATTTTAATCCTAATAATAAGGTTACAAGAGCGGAAGCTGCGAAAATGTTGGGTGAAGCTATAGGACTAAAAGAATCTACTAAGAGTTCATTTAATGATTCCTCATCTCACTGGGCAGAAGGATATATTAATGCAGCTGCAGAAGCAGGAATTATTGAAGGAGATGGAAATGGAAGCTTCCGTCCTGATGATAGTATTAGTAGAGAAGAGATTGCTGCTATTCTAAGTCGGTCATTTGGTTTAAGTGTCGAAAAAGGGGAAGCAACTTTTACAGATGTTTCCACAGATAGTTGGGCATATGAGAATATTGAAGCTATGGTAGCTCATTCTATCACTACTGGATATGATGAAAACAATTTTGCACCGAAAAAGAATGCAAGCCGTACAGAGTTTGCAGTATTTGTTTATAGAGCTCTTTACTAATTTAATAGTTTCCATTCATGGACCAAGCCTTAGATGCTTGGTCTTTCTTGTGTAAGAAATTAACTGATTAAGAATAGATCAATGAAATAATGTGCTGAAATTTCTGTATGAAAATCGTCTTATTTCTTTCAACAATAGACTAATTAGTGTAATATCAGAATTGTAAGATTTTTCGAACAATAGCATGAATATTTGACTTTTTTGGGTAAGACATTGTGTGCAATTGAAACTATTAGAGAAGTACATAGTTTCAAAAAAATTTTGGGGAGGAAATTTATTAATGGCGAGTCAGAAAAAGAAAAATGGTAAAGTTTTAATTTCATCTTTAGGTATGGCTGTGGCCGCTTCTTCTGTTGTACCAGCTGCTGTAGCAGCGAATTTTAGTTTCTCGGATGTTTCTGAAGAACATCAGTATTATGATGTCATTCACGAGTTAGCAGATGCTAACGTTACCAATGGTTATGAAGATGGCGAATTTAAGATGAACGCCTCTATGACTAGGGCAGAAGCTTCTAAGATGATTGTAAAAATTCTTGACATGGACTCAGTATCATCTTCAAATGATCCGTTTTCTGATGTGCCAAACGACGCGTGGTATGCTGAATATGTAAATACCCTTTATGATGCTGGGTATATTTCAGGGATGGGAGATGGAACCTTTAAACCTAACAGTGAAATGACACGTGCAGAATTTGCACAGCTTATCGTTAATGCTTATGAAATCCCTGAAAAAAAAACTGAACTTCCTTTCGGTGATCTAGGCGAAGGTGGTTGGTATGAACCTGCAATTGAAACATTATATGCAAATGGTTTAATCAATGGTTTAACACCTATTACTTTTGGTCCGCAGGAAGACGTGAAGCGTGGTGACTTCGCTTGGTTACTAGCTAATACCGATTACAAGTTTGGTGATAAACTTCCAAAACCTACTGATTTTAAGTTGTCAGTTATGCACACAAATGACACTCATGCTCATTTAGATGATGTTGCTAAACGAGTGACTGCTGTTGAGAACGTTCGTGCTGAAAAACCTAATGCTTTGCTTCTTGATGCAGGTGACGTTTTCTCTGGGACACTTTATTTTAATGAATTTCAAGGCAAAGCTGATCTAGAATTTATGAATATGATGGACTATGATTTAATGACATTTGGTAACCACGAATTTGACCTAGGTTCAAGTCCTGATGGTCATAAATCGCTAGCAGAATTTGTATCTGCTTCCCAATTTCCATATGTTAGTTCGAATGTCGACTTCTCTAATGATGAAAATATGTCAGGACTTTTTAATGATGAAATGTCTAGCAATCCTGAAGATGGAGAGATTTATAAAAGTGTTGTTCAAGAAGTAGAAGGTGAAAAAGTAGGGGTTTTTGGTCTGACTACTGCGGAAACAGCTGATATTTCTAGTCCTGGGGATGTCGAATTTGAAGACTATATCTCATCAGCACAAGAGCAAGTAGCAGCATTTGAAAAACAGGGTATTGATAAAATTATTGCATTAACACATATTGGTTATAATGATAACCCTAATTATGACAATGACCTTCTTTTAGCTGAACATGTTGAAGGTATTGATGTAATTGTTGGTGCTCACAGTCATACTTCCTTAGAAAAACCTACGGAAATTTCGGAAACTGAAGACGGGATAGAGAAAGAGCCAACAATAATCGTTCAGGCGTCTGAATACGGAAATGATCTTGGAACTCTTGATGTTGAATTTGATGCGAAGGGAACGGTAGTAGGGTATGCAGGTGAACTAATTGACGTATCCGAACAAGAAGAAGATCCAGAAGCCGCCGAGGTGCTTAAGAAGTACTCTGAACAAGTAGCAGAAGTGAAAAATGAGGAAAGTGGAGGAGTAGCTTTAGATGAACTTCCTAACCCTCGCACAGGAGATGGCGGCAAGATCAGTGTTAGAAATAGCGAAACAAAACTAGGAAACTTAATAACCGATGGTATGCTTGATAAAGCAATTGAGTACGATAACAATGTGATCGCTGCTTTCCAAAATGGGGGAGGTAT
The DNA here is from genome assembly GCF_042663045.1 of Halobacillus seohaensis. Lineage (NCBI taxonomy): Bacteria > Bacillati > Bacillota > Bacilli > Caryophanales > Bacillaceae > Halobacillus > Halobacillus seohaensis. Next base: position 126,980 of record NZ_JBHSZV010000027.1, read on the forward strand.
TCGTACATCCATTGATGAAGGAATAATCACTATGGGTGAGATTCTAGAGGTACTTCCATTCGGAAACACCCTTGCGACAATGAACTTATCCGGTACTGAAATTCTAGAAGCTCTTGAACATAGCGTACGTGAGGCTCCAGGTGAAAATGGTGGATTTTTACACGTATCTGGAATGAACTTTACTTATGATAGCTCTATGGAATCTGGTAATCGTGTTGAGAACGTAGAATTTGAACAAGATGGTCAATTGGTTTCTCTCGAAGAAAACAAAGAATATACAATTGCTACTAATGCTTTCACTGCTAAAGGTGGAGATGGATTTGATGTTTTCGCTGCAGCTTATGAGGATGGTCGCGTGACGGACTTAGGTTCCTCTGACTGGGAGAACTTGCGTGATTACGTTGCAGAATTAGGTGAGGTTGATCCTGAGATTGAAGATAGAATCGTAGATGTAGCAAACGAAGAGTAAAATACAAAAATTAAGGGATTGAATTAAAACGCCGAAAAAGCGATTAAAAAATCCTTTGGTAGTCGAAGATGACCCCAGAGTTCTGGGGTCATCTTCCTTCTGATCTAAATCAATTACACTTTAAAGAATATCTTCTGGTTGATATAATTATATTTAGATGGGTTTTGGGTAAGAGTCTTTTGAACCAATCCTTCTAATGAACAATAATTTTATTAATCTATCAAATTATGGAAAACATAAATTTAACTGGAATGAGTTATCCAATTATGATAGTCTATTATTAGCCAATTCTAAGGAACACCATTAGAATGAAACTATAAATTTTATCCTTGGATAGGGAGGTTTTATTACATATGAAAAAACAAGTAAGTGTTAGGATAGATGAAAGTATAAATAATGAGTTAGATCAAAGGGTTCAAGAGTTAGGCATAAGTAAGAGTGCACTTGTTTCATTTTCTACACAGTTCTTCCTTCACCAGCTTAACCATGCGGAAAGTTCTCCTAATTCACGAGACTTAAACGTGTATGAATTGATAAAAGCAAATCTAGAAAACCAATATAATTCAAAATAAAAGGAGAGCCACTTGAGGTAGTGGCTCTCCTTTTATTTTTGTATAGGATATGCTTTCCACGTAGATAAGTCGATCTCATTGGAATTAATCATCGACTCTGGGAAAATAAAAGACCATGGCTTACTCGTATTCGACTTTATTTGAAAGTTATCGAGTTTGAAGCTTCCTTGAGCTACAACTTGTTCGGTTGCATCCTCGACTCTAAGTGGTAAATTCTCGAGCGTGACGTTCTTATCACTACCATTTCTAATTAAGAGGGTTACGTGGAGGTTGCCGTTTTCTACTTGTTGTGCTTTTAATCCTAGAAAGTTCACCTCCCCCGGTTTAGGTGGATTTATATTCTCTACATATTCTTCAAGTTTGTACAGATCCTTGCTAGCCAGTGACTTCTCCCAGCTCTCTGCAAGGTCTAACGCATGTTTTTTTTGAGTTTTTTTCAACTCAAAGGCCAACTTCCAGTCATTTGCAGGAATGGCTTCATTGCTTCCCAACATGTCTTCTTTTTCAAATATAAAAACCCAAGGACGACTAGAAAGTGGCGGAATGCTCCCGACTTTATCTAGATTAAATTCTTTTCGTGCCACTTTCGTACCTTGTTTATCAAGTAATAAGATAGGAGTGTCTTTTAATTTAATACTTTTAGACAAAGAACTACGAACAAAGGCTTTGACAATAATTCTCTCTTTATCTTTTTCTAAATCCGTGCCGTGTAAACTTATTTGATTGGATTTCAAGGGAGGTAAATCGTTATTTAGAAAATTATAAACATACTTATCTTCCTCAGCGAGTTTCCAATCGGGGTGAAGGGATAGACTTGGATACACGGCCTTATCTTCTGATGGTGTTTTATCATCAATTAATTCAGAAGCATCTATAGCACTTTTATCATATTCATTAGTTGTCTGTGACTTCTTTTTTTTCTTGAAATTAAACATGGGAATTCTCCTCTGCGGCTTGCTTTTCTTTTTCAAGTTCTCGATCCATTAATGGCTTAAGCTGTTTGGCCATTTGGTAGAGCATTTCTTTTTTTATTTGAAAGAATGTATGTTCAAAAATGCTATAGCCATCATTTTGATAAAGTCTTAGAGGGTCTTCTTGTTGATATTGACGAATGCCGACACCTTCTTTTAGTCTCGTCATTGCCTCTAAATGTTTGATCCATAGGGAATCAAGAACAGAAAGACTTCCTTCAGTTATCAGTTTTTGTAAAAGGTTGTGGTTTGTCCAATGTTTCAGTTCTTCTTGATAGGCTTTTGCTACTGCTTGTACGTATGTTCTTAATTCTTCGGTTGTTTCAAATTTCTTCTCTGCTACATTAACCTCTATATGAGGGGCAACGCGGCGTAGCTCTGATTGAATGATATCAAGTGGCCAATTTTCAGGAACAATTGTTTCAGTGCAATGCTTTTCAATGAGTTGATCAAAGTAGCCATCGATCATCGGAGAAAGAATGCTAATAACATCTTGCTCCTTCAGTAGGAGGTCGCGTAATTCATAAACGACTTGACGCTGATCATTGACCACATCATCTAATTTCAAAGTAAATTCCCGAATGTTGTAATTGCTTCCTTCACTAATCTTCTGAACGGTATCGATAAATTTATGAATATCAGTGTTTAATATTTTTCCGCTAGAATTCGTTTTGAGTGACTTCATTTTTCGTTCTCGTTCTGATTTAGCGAATCGATCAATCATATCGTCTTCAATAGAAATAATGAACTGTGAAGAGCCTGGATCTCCTTGACGACCTGAACGCCCTTTTAATTGGTTGTCAATTCGTCGTGCTTCATGTCTCTCCGTACCAACCACATGTAACCCGCCAAGTTCTGCTACACCTTCGCCAAGCACAATATCAGTGCCGCGTCCAGCCATATTGGTGGCGATTGTAATGTTGTCTTTTTGACCGGCAAGAGAAATGAGTTTGATTTCTTGTTCAACGCTTTTGGCATTTAATAATTCATAGGTAAGCCCTGCTTCATCCAGGTACTGCGCGATTTTGTCTGATTGAAGAATAGATGTTGTTCCAATTAGCACAGGTTGTCCTGTTGCATGTGTTTCCTTAGTTTCACGCACAACTTCGGCATATTTATTTTCTTTCGTCATAAATACTTTATCAGGCCGATCTTCGCGTGCAATAGGTTTGTTCGTTGGAACTTGGATAACATCCATCCCATAGACCGACTGAAATTCCTTCTCTTCGGTTTTTGCGGTACCCGTCATACCGGAAAGTTTAGGATACATTCTGAAATAGTTTTGGATCGTAACCGAGGCTTGGGATTTATTTTCTTCGGTAATCTCTAGTCCTTCTTTAGCTTCGATCGCTTGATGTAAACCATCGGACATTGTTCGGCCTTCCATCAATCGACCTGTAAACATATCAATGAGTTTGATCTCGTTTTCATCAATAATATAATCAACGTCACGCTCAAATAAAACGTGAGCCCGAACGGATTGAATCATGTAATGATAGAGAGTTTGGTGTTCTAAATCGAATAAATTATCAATACCAAAAGCTCTTTCAATTTTCGTTACCCCATCATCCGTAAGACTCACGGTTTTAGACTCGCGGTCAAACTGAAAATCACTATCTTCTTTGAAAGATTTAGCAACCGTTGCACCCACTTTATGTAAATTCGCACTAGCCATCATCTTTCCTGCGATAATCAAGGGTGTTTTTGCCTCATCAATTAGGACGCTATCTACTTCATCAATAATGGCATAATGATAAGGGCGTTGCACTATTTGAGAAAGATCTCTTACCATATTATCTCTTAAAAAGTCGAAGCCGAATTCAGTGCCAATACCATAGGTGATGTCCGCTTGGTAAGCTTGTTTTTTTTGCGCATTTGATATGTTAGGGATATTTAAACCTACTGCTAAACCGAGGAATTGGTGAAGAGGACCCATCGTTTCAAAATCACGTTTGGCTAAATATTCATTTACTGTGATCACATGTACGCCTTTACCTTCAAGGGCAATTAGGTAACTGGCAAGTGTAGCTACTAATGTTTTTCCTTCACCTGTCGCCATTTCAGAAATGTCACCATCTGTTAAAACGAGTCCGCCGATCAGTTGAACATCAAAATGACGCATGCCAAGAACACGCTTAGCAGCTTCACGTACAACAGCAAAAGCTTCGTTCCGTATATCGTAAACAGATTTACCATTTGTTAGAGCATTTTTAAATTCTTCCGTCTTTAACTGTAGTTGCTCATCCGAAAGTTCACTTAGGGAAGTTTCAATTGTATTAATAGAAGTTACTGTTTTATAATATTTTTTTAATTGACGCTCACTTTTTTCGGGAAAGATTTTCTTAATAGAATCTATCATTGGTCTTAAACTCTCCTTGATGTTAATAGTCACTTCTTCTAGTTTATCATGTCCAGTAGTTATTTTATAGACTTTGGATGTGTTTGATATTCCATATTTATATAAATGCAACTGTACATTAAACTCTATTGATATGTCGATTTATAAGAAAAATAGCAGAATTAAGTATAGAATTTTTTTTGAAAATAATGTATTCTTGTAGAAGATATTATTAACGTGACGATAATAAAATTCTAATTTAAGTTTAAAAACACTAATAATAAAAGTGATCCCTTATATTGTTTTGGGAAGATTGGACAAATAGCGCAGGTTAGTGAATCTTAGGAGGTACCATATGGAATACATGGTTTTTATATCTTGCTTAATTGCTACTATCTTGATCACACCATTGGTCAAAAGATTTGCCATCAAAATAGGAGCTACTGACCAACCTAATGATCGTAAAGTACATAAAAAGGTAATGCCTCGTTTAGGTGGTATGGCTATATTTATGAGCTTTTTATTGGGGATGCTTATTTTTTTTCCGAATAGCACCTATACGATTCCGGTGTTAATTGGGGGTATCATCATTATTGTTACGGGATTAGCTGATGATCTGTTTGATATTTCACCTAAGCTGAAAATACTTGGTCAGTTATTAGCAACTTCTGTTGTTATTATTGGTGGAGTACAAGTCGAATTTATTAATCTACCATTTGGTGGACAGTTAGAATTCGGATACTTCAGTATTCCAATTACGATTCTATGGATAGTAGGAATAACCAATGCGATTAATCTAATCGATGGGTTGGATGGTTTAGCAGCTGGAGTATCATCAATTGCTTTATTAACCATCACTGGTATGGCCTTAACTATGGGGAATACATTTGTCGTACTTGTTGGATTAATGATGCTAGGCAGTACATTAGGTTTCCTTTTATATAACTTCCACCCTGCGAAAATATTTATGGGAGATACGGGTGCTCTGTTTTTGGGCTTCATGATTGCCGTGTTATCCTTACTTGGTTTCAAAAACGTTACCTTATTTTCTTTTATCATTCCGATTATTATTTTGGGTGTACCTATTTCTGATACGTTATTTGCTATTGTTAGAAGGAAATTACAAAATAAATCTTTATCATCACCCGATAAATCTCACTTGCATCATTGCTTATTAAATCTCGGGTATTCACATAGACAAACGGTGTTGATTATCTATGCAGTCAGCGCCCTATTTAGCATTGGCGCAGTGATCTTCTCTCAAGCCACTTTATTTGGTGCATTAGCAGTACTTGGCCTGTTAATTCTTATGATTGAGCTTATTGTTGAATTCACTGGATTAGTAGGTGTGGAATATCGCCCCATTTTAAATATGGTGAAAGGGTATAAAACTAGAAAATAAAAATACAGTACTTTTTACAAAATCTCTATGTAAAAAGTGCTGTATTTATTAATTTTACAAAGATTTGGGGATATTTTCATATTAATCTACCCTTTATAAAATAGGGTGATGTGGTATAATAAAAGTTATATTGTGTTTTTTGAAAGATTGCTATTATACAATATTTGGAGGTACACTAATGGAGGAAACTATTTCTTTGAAAGAAATATTTGAAGTATTAAAAAAAAGATTTTGGATGATTTTCGCTATAACAATAGGTGCTGCAATGATAAGTGCAATAGTTACTTTCTTTATTTTAACGCCAACATATGAAGCTTCATCTGAACTAATTGTTAGTCAATCAGAAAGCAAGGGTCAGGAAACTCCATATGATGTGAATGATATTAGAACTAACGTCCAACTGATTAGTACTTATAATGTAATTATTAAAAGTCCTGCTATATTGGATCAAGTGGTTGAATCCATGGACCTTAATATGTCACCAGAACAACTGAGTAGTAAAATTTCAGTGTCAAGTGCAGAGGAATCCCAGGTTTTGAATGTGACTGTTACAGATGAAAGTTCCTCTATGGCCACTAATATAGCTAACGAAACAGTGGAGACGTTTCAAGAAACCATCCCTACGTTAATGAATGTAGATAACGTTAATATTTTATCGCCTGCCGTTGAGAGAGCAAACTCATCTCCCGTTAGCCCTCAACCTTTATTGAATATTGCCATAGCTATAGTTGTTGGTCTTATGGTTGGTGTTGGATTGGCTTTCTTATTAGAATACCTTGATAATACAGTAAAAACGGAACAAGATGTGGAAAAAACATTAGGATTACCGTTAATGGGTGTTATCTCAACAGTTTCTGAAGAGGACCTTGTACCGGAATCAAGAAGCAGGCAACATAACCGTACAAGTAAGGTAAGGGGTGAGTCTGTTGGCACGTAAATCAAGAAAAAAGAAACAAATAATGATGAAGGCAAGGAAAGTAATTGCCAATGATAACCCTAAATCACCAATTGCAGAGCAATATCGAACAATCAGAGCAAATTTACAATTCGCATCTGTAGACGAAGATTTGCACTCGTTGCTTATTACTTCCCCAGGCCCATCGGAAGGAAAGTCCATAACGGCTGCAAACATAGCCGCAGTTTTCGCACAACAAGGAAAAAGCGTTCTATTAGTTGATGCTGATTTAAGGAAGCCTACCGTACATCACTCATTTCGTTTAAACAATACGAAGGGGTTAAGTAATTTCTTAGTTGGGAAAGAAGTTCTAAAAGATGCAGCGCAAGAAACAATGGTTGATAATTTAGATGTATTGACAAGCGGGCCTATACCTCCTAATCCTTCTGAGTTATTAGGTTCGAAGGCCATGAATAAACTATTACTCGATTCACGCCAAACCTATGATCATGTTATCTTTGATACACCACCAGTTTTAGCTGTTTCTGACTCACAAGTCTTAGCTAATGAAGTTGATGGAGTTATGCTTGTTGTAAGAAGCGGTTTAACAGAAATTTCCGCTACTCAACGTGCAAAGGAACTTTTACAACAATCGAAAGCTAATTTGCTAGGTGTTGTATTGAATGATCGTGAGAAAAAGAGTAGTAATTATTATTATTATTACGGTAGTTAAGAACAGAGGCTTTGGCCTCTGTTCTTTTTTTCATCTTAGGCTCTAACAGTTATCTGAACAATATCCCTCTTGCTAGCTACTTCAACTTATGGAAATCCTTTATCTTATTACGTTAAATTACATAGCCTTATAAAAATATTCATTAGAGAGTTATATGTTAAATCAAACCAATACAGGAACTATTGAGTTGTTTTCAAATTATTTGTAATAATAAATTTCTTTTATTATAATATAAATACAATAACAGGCTCAGATGGTTAATTCCTATAAGTTTGTTATTTTTATAGTTTAATTTGTTTTGTAAAAGGGGGCTTTATAGTGTTTTATCCAGACGATAAAGTAGCACAACCCGGAAATGTTGTTGAGTTTGTACGAGATGACATATTGTTTAAAGGGGAAGTTATCCCTAATCAGTGCCAACGCTCTGTCATTGTTGATTTAAAAGTAATGGATAACCTTGATGAAATTGATTTTGAGTATGATCGTACCGTTGTGGCTCATGAGAACTATCGAATCTTATCTTGACTTTAAGTGTACAGGGCGTTTGCCGGAATTCTTACTAACTTGGTAGAACAATTAACCAAGTTTACTATTGTATAATCGTAAATATTTAGGACAGAATCAAGGTTCCCTCGCAAGAAACAGATAAAGGGGCTTAAGGGAACGTTTGAAGCCACTAAAAAAGCCTTCACAAAATAAAGGAAGGGGATACCTATTATAAATTGGTGATCCCCTTCCTTTTTTAAGAATATCCACTTTACCTGACGGCTCATTAAAATTTTTGTCATCTTGTTAAAACATTGTTCAAGAATTTGAAAGAACAGTCAAAGAAAATGACGCAAAGTGATTAGCTCAACTCATTTTCTTTGACCATGGGCAATGGTTTATTGAATCAGACACTTCAATGGCTAATTTAGAAATAGCTAAGCTTGACATCCAATAATTTTAATCAAAAGACTCGCTCCAAACTTTTGTAGGCGAACCTTTTGATTACTATAATTTTTCTTTACCTAAGATCAGGTAATTTAATTCTTCTTCAGTTAATTTGTTGTAGCGTCCAGAATTAAACAAGTAGAATAGGATCCCCAATAATACCCAGACACCGAGCGCAATGAGTGATTCGTTTCCAAGTGCTGCTGGTGATGCGGGAACTAATAACAGCAGGAGAAACGTGATCGAACTAAGCATACCTAGTAGCGATAAGAGTTTCTTACCAGGTGCGACAACGCTTGCTTTGTGATAATCGGACTGCTTGTCTGACCATTTGAAGATTTTATAAGCAGTGGCTGTACAGAAGAAGTATGCAATGGCCACACCTGTTGAAGACATATCAACAACCCATAGGAGAGCCTCGCGTCCAAACCACGGAGCAATTAAACAAACCCCCATAGTGAACAAAATTCCTACATAAGGTGTATGGTACTTGCTGTGTAATGAACGAAAAACGTTTGGCAAAATTCGTGCACGCCCCATGGCAAAAGTTAAACGACTGGACGACAGGAAGAACCCGTTTAATCCCGTGAAGATCCCCATACATATGGCTCCGGCAATAATAAAGACGCCGGTACGCCCCATGTAACTTTCAATAGCATCTCCGGTTCCCCAAACTGAATTCTCTTGATCAATTTGAGTGAGAAGATCTGGCCAAGGCATCGTACTTGCCGTAATAATAATCATAAACGAATAGGCAAGACCCGCAGCTACTAAGGACCATATAATCAGGCTAAAGGCTCGCTTAGGTTCAAACTCGAACTCCTCAGCGGCTTGTGGGATATTGTCGAAACCTACATAAGCAAACGGAGCAATCGCCAAGATCGCAAGAATCGAAGCTATTGCTGATTGAGAAGGTTCAAAAGCGGGAGTTATATTAGAGAAACTCGGCCCTTCCGTGAAAATGGCTCCGGCAGCAAGAAATAAGATCCCTAAAATCAAAATAATACTAAAGACAAATTGTGTCTGGCCAGAAAAACTGGTCCCACGAATATTTAGAAATGCAAATAATATTAATGCGATACTCGCTATCAATATTTGAATAATGGAAACGTCATATCCTGCTACGGAATACATCGTTCCGATCGAAGCGAAGTCCGGGAATAAAAATTTGGCTAATAAAGCTAGAGCTGACGCGTTTAAGGCAACGATACACATGTATCCGAGCGTAAGAAACCAACCAGCTATAAAGGCTAATCCTCTTCCAAATCCTATATAAGCATAGGAAAATTCTCCGCCTGTTACTGGAAATTTATCAATGAGGAATCCATAGCTGACCCCAATCACCATCATAAGAATGGCGCCTAATAGGATTCCGATAACTACACCAATTGGCCCGGCTTGTCCAATCCAATCCGTAGGTAGTACAAATGCACCCCAACCGATTGCTGATCCAAAAGCAATGGCCCATACCCAGTGGGGCTTAAGGGAGCGTTTTAATTGTCTTCTTTCAAGATTCGCCATAAATGAATAATGCCTCCTAGTTATAATTGCAACAGAACCATTCTACTTTTTGTTCTGTTTATGCACAATCGATATAAACTCAATTACGAATTTTTTTCGTCAACTTTCGACAACCCTTTAGATTATGTAGCCATATAGGAGGGAGTATAAACCTTTCTGTTTAAATATGTGACGAAATGAAAGTAATTATGTAAAAGATCAAAAAATATTAAACTTATCACAAATTGCACCGTATTTATTCGTACTCAGCTTCGAGACATTCTGGTGGTTTCCGTTACAAAAGATGGCGTTTGAAGGTCCGGGAAATCACTCGCTTTCCGTGGGCATGTGGTGAGCTTCCTCAGGCTACGCCTTACGGGATCTCACCGATCATGTTCATCCCACAGGAGTCTCATAATTTCCTGGACCTTCTTGCTTTCGTGAGGAGAACGGAAGCATCAGATTTGGTGCCAAGTAAAAAGCATTCCTGTTGGATGAGAATTGTGCTGGAGGGTGCTTTCTTCTATATCGCTTTAAGCCTTCTTATTCAATAAAAGAATGGCGATTCCGTTGCTTTTCATCGGAGAATGGGGGATGGGAAAAGACTGTGGCCACGGAAAAAGTGAATTTATGAAACATTTGGTCGGAATTATGTAAGACAAACACTAACGAAACGGGCTTTTTGAAACGCTTCATTAAATTCAAGCCTGAAACGTTCTTGAGTCTCTGTACACTGTTAAAACGCTCTGTTGGAAAGAATAGCTTACACCATTTATGTAGCTCTATATCCTATCAATATGATCTTAAAAGTGGTATTGTTTTTTGGAACTATTGACTCCGAATGGTGAAAGTACGTTCATTACTGTGAAAATATTGAAACCATTATTAATAACTCTTCCTTAGCATTACTCGTATGTTAGAGACTCATTTCCGAAATCATGGGGGTTCGTTACCGTATAAGGGAGAGGCCACTGAAAAAGTCTTTTTCTATTAATAATGAACTTTTTTGAAAAACACTATCCCAAAATCACGTTGTTTTTCCTGTAAAAGTGGAGTATTAAGTCCAATTTCCCCCTAATTTATAAGCCGAAAGTGGGGATGGGATTTTCAGGGATTTGCTTTTCTTAAAATTCATCGGACTTTTTCAGTGGCCTCTATAAGGGATGGGGGGTGGCTTTGAAACAACTCGCTTTCCTGCGGGGGAACTGGCAAGACTCCTCGGTCGTTGACACTCCCTGTGGGGTCTCGCCTAGTTCCTTCTCCCGCGGGAGTCTCGTCGTTTCAAAGCCACCCCATTCGATATGGAGATGAACGACCCCACGGCATAGGAGAATGCGTCTTACCTATGTTATAGAATAGAGTAAAGCCTCACCCAATACGATTCTCACGCACAAGGCGTTCTGCTCAAGTGATGTAGCTTTTCGGATGCTTCCGTTCTTCTCAAGAAAGCAATAAGGTCTCGCTAGGCGCTGGATAAAGCCGATATGATTGATGAAAGATTTAGCCTTCGATAAGGCATAAGTACTAACAAGAAGCTCCGTTTGCCGTATGGAGTTTGAGAGGGCAGGGAAAACAGATGATGAACATGCTGTTATATCAATGGTTGCGTGCCGATTTCTAAGATTCGTTGATGTTCCGTACCACTTCTCTTCCTACCGATGACGGAACAGCCGCACAACCTCGGAATCAAGTCTTCGCAAGTAGCATCCCAATTAACATAGTAATTAAGGCGTTTCCAACAACCATTGATATATAAGGGAAAACAAGAGACTAAATTATATGCTATTTCGTGTGTTTCTCCACCGAAACGGAACACATCCTTATCTATTGATAACAACAAAAAAGACGCCGTTTATTACAACGGCGTCTTACAAATGTCGACAAACCTATTTATTTAAGGAGTTATTTCCTAGGAAATATCGTTTAATATTGATAATCTTCGTCATCATCTTGAGAATCCTCGCCAGCAAAAGAATTGTTAGTAGGGGTATCTTCTAAATTCAAATGGGATCTAAGAGAGTTTTTCGTGTTCGCTAAACTCGTATCATCAATATGGAAATACCAGACATCATCAATATATCCACCTTCACCCTTTAATTGCATTTCATCGAAATGTAATCCTTCTTCGTTAATTACATAGTCCTTGTAAGAAGTCATTTCACTAAAAGATAAATTTGTTTTCATATTATTTCCTATGGAATCAATAACACTTCCATAGTTTGTAATCGAGCCCGCGCTCGCTACTTTATCAATGATGGCCTGAATCATTGATAATTGACGTTCCCCACGTGCTAGATCACTATCATATTGACGCGAACGAACGAGTGCTAATGCTTCTTCACCATTTACAACTTGTTGTCCTTCTGATAGTTCAATGGCACCTTTTTGGTCTTTACTATTTTGCTCGGCGAGATCAAAAGGTACATCATATTCAACACCGCCTAATGAATTAATTACATCTACAAATGAATTGAAATTCAGACGGACATAATAGTCGACCGGCACGTCCAATAAATTTTCTACCGTTTCAATCGTAGCATCGGTGCCACCAAAGGAATGAGCATGTGTAATTTTATCATTATATCCAACTTCCGGGATATAAGCGTAAGAATCACGTGGAATACTAACTAACTTAACGGATTGATCATCGTTATTGAATGTTGCTAAAATTAAAGCATCAGACAAACTAGGTCCCTCTCCATTGTCACTACTATCGCGTGCTTCACTATCATCAATTCCCATAAAAAGCACAGAGGTGTGATCCATTCTAGGGGTGACTTTATCTTCACGAAGTTCTGATTTGTCTCCACGGTCAAGAGATTCATTTGAATCGCTAGCAGCGTCCCTAGCTTTATCAGTTAAAAACGCAGCATATCCGACTGTTGCCCCGATTGTTAATAAAATAAGTGATGCTATAACCCACAAAAAAATCTTAGTTTTCTTTCTTTTCATTCGAATGTGCTCCTTTTAAACGTAAGTCAACTTATATATTATTCGAATCTGATTGTTCCTTTAAGGGCGTGTTTAATAGTTTATTCATTCGACAAGGGTTTCTAGGTACGAATGCTCTCCGTAAGAAATAATTGATTTTCCATTAGTGAGATTGGTAACCCAGGTGCAGAACTCCTCTATTTCCTGAGAATTCACATATATATATACTTCCACATTATCAAGGTACTCAATCCTTTGTATTTGGTATTTAGAATTTCTTAGTTCGTTTTCTAATTTCCCAAGTAAAGAATAATCAGCCTTAACTTTCATTGTTTGCATAAGTTCTCTATTCACAACACCAATGGAACGTATCGCTTCTGATGTCGTACTCGAATAAGCACGGATTAACCCCCCTGCTCCCAATTTAATACCACCAAAGTATCTGGTTACAACAACGGCTGTATCTTTTAGTTCCATTTTTTTAAGTACTTCTAGCATAGGAACCCCAGCTGTCCCGCTAGGTTCTCCATCATCATTCGCTTTTTGGATTAAGTCATGTTCTCCAATCATGTAGGCAGAACAATTATGAGTTGCGTCTTGATGTTTCTTTTTAATCGATTGAATAAATGATTTCGCTTCCTCTTCCGTTTCACACCGTTTAATATAACCAATAAATCTTGATTTTTGTACAGTTATTTCAAGGTGTCCCTCTTCTTTTACTGTTTGATAGCTTTCTAACATCGTGATTTAACCCCCTGAACTTTTATTATATAATGGTTGGTGCGATAGGGGCAACTTGTTAAGAGTTTAAATAAATATAATTAACGGTAAAAGACCCCCATAAATGGACTTAGGTCCAACGAATGATATTGTGAATGTTGATGGAGGGACTTGTTATGACGGATTCGAAGTCTGGGAATAAAGAACTTGATTACATTATTAATGATATGGTTTCCACTGTATCTAATAGTAAAGATGAAATATTCCAGATTGGTGAAAACTCCCGAATAGAGTTTGAAAAATTAAATAGAGAACTTGAATCTATAAAAAAACAAGTGACTACTTTAATTGATGAAGGAGACGAACTAGATAAAAAAGTACGTTTGTCACGGATTCGATTGGCTGAAGTCAGCAAACAATTCCAGCAATATTCTGAGAAACAAATTCGTGAAGTTTACGAATATACTCACAGTTTGCAAATGGACTTATCGATTACTCGAGAAAAAGAGAAGCAATTAAGAGAAAGACGTAATGAAATTGAATTAAGGCTGCGTAATTTGGATGGGACGATCGAAAAAGCTGAAGCTCTTGCTGGTAAAATCTCTGTTGTTTTAAATTATTTAACAGAAGATTTTCAAGAGGTAGCGGAAACGCTAGAATCCGCCAAGGAAAAACAAGAGTTCGGCTTGCAAATCATTGAAGCTCAAGAGGAAGAGCGCAGACGCCTTTCTCGAGATATTCATGATGGTCCAGCACAAGCGTTAGCTAATGTGATGCTGCGTTCTGATCTCGTTGAACGAACCTTTAATGAACGCGGGGTTGATGAAGCATTAGAAGAAATTCGTAATGTGCGAAAGCTAGTACGATCTGCATTATATGATGTAAGACGGATCATTTACGACCTCCGCCCGATGGCATTAGATGACTTGGGCCTAGTGCCAACATTAAAAAAATACTTACCTACTGTCGAAGACTACAATGGAATCGCCATTCGTTTTACTTCTTTAGGTAGTGAGCGGAGGATGGAAAGCAAATATGAAGTTGCTATTTTTAGACTCATTCAAGAAGCTGTTCAAAATGCAGTGAAACATGCAGAGGCAAAGTCCATTGAAGTTAAGTATGAATTGAGTGAAAATACGACAAATATTGTTATTAAAGACGACGGGAAGGGCTTTGATCCTTCTATTAAGAAAGAAAAATCCTTTGGCCTAATGGGCATGCGAGAACGTGTTGATATGGTGAACGGTGAGTTACATATCAATTCCACTCCAGGAAAAGGGACCATTGTCACGATTCAATTGCCTTTAAATTGTTAATTTCATGAATAACTATGTAAAAAGGCGGAAATCGTTTATAATAGGAAGTAGGATTAGGGACGATCGACTTAAATTAGAGAAATAGTAAATAAGAAAGAGTTGCATTCGATAAAACAGACAAAAACATCGAATGGTGAAAAAATAGGAGGTAGACTCAAAATGACCAGAATCGTTTTAATTGATGACCACAAATTATTTCGTGAAGGTGTTAAACGGATCCTAGATTTTGAATCTAGCTTTGAAGTTGTGGCTGAAGGAGACGACGGTTCAGTTGCAATCGACCTTGTTGATAAGCATAATCCCGATGTTGTTTTAATGGATATTAATATGCCAAGTGTGAATGGTGTAGAAGCAACAGCAGAACTTAACCAACGTTTTCCCAATATAAAAATTATCATACTATCCATTCACGACGATGAGAATTATGTGACCCACGCACTTAAAACGGGGGCACAAGGGTATTTATTGAAGGAAATGGATTCCGAATCATTGATTGAAGCTATTAAAGTGGTAGGGAGCGGTGGATCTTATTTACACCCTAAAGTTACCCACAATTTAGTAGCGGAATATCGCCGCCTTTCTGACGCTAGTTCAAATGAAGCGTTTCGTGCGGTTGAATATCGCAAACCTCTTCATTTACTAACGCGACGTGAGTGTGAAGTATTACAGCTATTAGCTGATGGACAAAGTAACCGTGGCGTAGCTGAAGCTTTGTTTATTAGTGAAAAAACGGTAAAAAATCATGTGAGTAATATTTTGCAAAAGATGAACGTAAATGATCGAACTCAGGCTGTTGTAACGGCAATTAAAAATGGCTGGGTAGAAGTGATATAATTAATTGAATGAAGGAAGCTCCTGAGTCGGATGGATTGGCTCAGGAGCTTTTTTGAGGGTGAATTGTCGGAAAAGGTGATGGTAACTGCAGAAAATGTCAAAATAAAATCCGAACCCTTCTGCAATCTTCATGTGCAAACTCGTCCCCCTTCATGTAAAATAATAGATAGTGAGAAAGACAGAATACAAGGAGATATATCCTATGAAAACAGCAATCATTACGGATAGTACAGCCTACATTCCTAAACATGTACGCCAGCTAAAGGATATACATATGGTTCCGCTTAATGTCGTCTTTGGTCATGAATCTTACCAAGAAGAAGTCGACATTTCTGTGGACGACTTTTACGATATGGTGAAGGAAAATGCAGATCTTCCTAAAACATCTCAGCCTTCGATCGGATTAATGACAGAAAAATTATCGGAGCTCGCCAAGGACTTTGATGCGGTAGTGTCCATTCATTTATCAAGTGGGATTAGCGGAACGTATCAAGGAATGGTCACCGCCGGAAACATGGTTGAAGATATAGACGTATATGTATTTGATTCGGAAGTCAGCTGCTTTATGCAAGGATATTATGCACTAGAGGCTGCTCAGTTAGCAGGTGAAGGGATGTTTCCTGAGCAAATTATCTCGCGCCTTAACGAAATGAAGCAATCCATGCAAGCCTATTTTATGGCCGATGATCTTTCGCACCTGCAGCGTGGTGGCCGGTTAAATGGGGCGCAAGCGTTTGTTGGCAGTCTTCTGCAAGTGAAGCCCGTTTTACATTTTGAAGATACAAAGATCGTTCCTTTTGAAAAAATTCGCACACGCAAAAAAGCGTTGAAACGGATTTTAACGTTATTTGAAGAGTCGATTTCGGCAGAAGGACATTATAAAGCGAGCGTAATCCATGCGAATCGTTCAAGCGAGGCGGAGCAGATTAAAGCAGCGATCGAAACAGAATTTACGAATGTTGAAGTCACGGTAAGTTACTTTGGACCGGTTATTGGCACCCACCTTGGAGAAGGGGCGATGGGACTAGGTTGGTACCGTGATTCCTAATGTAGTGCACCTGGTTGTGAGACTCAATTAGGTGCACTACTATTAGAAAAGCAGGTGATCGTATTGTTTCATACATTCCCCGAAGATTCTCCTTACAAAATTCTCTCAGGAAAACTATTAACGAGAGATGAACTACCTTTTGATAAAGAGGAAGTTGACCTCCTCATCGAACAATCTCTTCTTCACAAAAACCCCTCTATTCTATCAACTAAAGGAAAAAACATCTGTCAGCGATGTGGCAACGAAAAGCCTTATTTGTTTGCTAGATTTCCTCATGCAACTTGCCACAAACAAGACTGCCTCTATTGTAGAAACTGTATCATGATGGGAAGGGTGACGATATGTGAACCTTTATATGCAGGCAGTCCCATGCTAGCGTGGGAAAAACATTCTGATCCTTGTACGTGGGAAGGGGAGTTAACGGCTGGTCAACAACTTGCCGCTAGTCGAATTTCTTCTGCGATTCAAAACAAGGAGGAGTTGCTCGTCTGGGCAGTCTGTGGGGCGGGGAAAACGGAAATGCTGTTTCCTGGTCTGACCATCGGTTTACGGCTAGGTTTGCGTATTTGTATTGCTACACCAAGAACAGATGTCGTCCGTGAGCTGTTGCCGCGTTTAAAACAGGCTTTTCCTAGAGTGCTTATCGAAGGTTTATACGGCGATAGTGAAGAAAAAGATGGCCAAGCCCAGCTTTTAGTTTCAACAACCCACCAGTTATATCGTTTTGCGCATGCCTTTGATGTAATGATTATTGATGAAATTGATGCATTTCCATATCATAATGATCCATCCTTACAGTCGGCAGCAAAGAGAGCGGCTAAGCTTGAAGCGGCACACATTTATTTAACCGCCACCCCTCGTAAAAAAGTTAAAAGGCAGATTAAGAAAAAGCAGCTTCCTGCTGTGTTTATCCCTGCACGCTTTCATGGCCATCCATTGCCTATCCCTCATTTAAAATTATCTCCTACCCTGCGGTATCAGTTAGCCAAAGATCAATTGCCCTCATCGATCACCAGGAAGATTGCCATCCAACAAAAAGGTAGGCGGCAGTTGCTATTATTCGTATCTACCATTTCCTATGCGCAAATTATTGAACAGTTACTAAAAGACGATTACTCTGTTGCCTCCGTCCATGCTGAAGACCCTGAGCGAGCGGAGAAGGTTCAAGCGTTTCGTGATCAAAAAATTCAAATTATCGTTACGACGACAATATTAGAACGAGGGGTTACGTTTCCTTCCGTTGACGTGTTTGTCATTGATGCTGGTCATCATGTTTATGATGAAGCGGCTCTTGTGCAAATTGCCGGACGAGCGGGCAGGAGTCCGGCTGATCCTACCGGTGAAGTGGTGTTTTATCATATTGGCAAAACGAATGCGATGCTTGATGCACAAGAAGCGATTAGTAAAATGAATCGCTTGGCGAAGAAATCATGAGATGTGTGATTTGTTTTTCAGACATTCTGCCACAGGTGAATTGGGGTAACTTTTGGAAAGTACAAAAGGAACGGAAAGTTTGTACTTCTTGCTTGGATAAGTTGCTAGTGATTGATGAGCCCGGCTGCACAAGCTGTGGTCGCATTGATAGTGATGGGATTTGTTATGACTGCAAGCGCTGGGAACAATCGGACAGTTACAGTGGAGTGCTTGCGAAAAATGTTTCGGTGTTTGCGTACAACGATTTTGCTAGAGAGCTTGTCGCTCGCTGGAAGTATCGGGGGGACTTTACGCTCGTTGAGGCGTTTACTGAGGCTTTACAGACGAAGTATAACCAGCACTTTCATGGAATGGAAATGGATTTGGTTGCGATTCCGTTAAGTGAGGAGCGGTTATGGGAGCGGGGTTTTAATCAATCGGAGGCGATCGTAGCACAGCTGGGTGAGTCTCACCTTAACCTTTTTAAAAGGAAGGATAGTGAAAAGCAGTCGAAGCGTGGGCGTTCTGCGCGAATGGCTGTGGTGAATCCGTTTGTGCTTGAGGAGAATGTTGTTCGGCCGGTGGTGTTGGTGGATGATATTTATACGACGGGGATGACGGTGAGGTTGTTGGCGCGTTTGCTTAGGGATTCGGGGTGTCCTTCTGTTTATTCGTTGACACTTTTTCGTTAAGATCTCTTTGGATTTTTGAAGTTTTGCCGATATAATAGAAAAAGAGATTATTGGAGGCTGGAAAGATGGCTGAGTTAGCGAATTGTCCGAAGTGTAATGCATTGTTTATGAGGGGTCCTGCGACGGTGTGTAAGGATTGTGTGAAGCGGGAAGAAGAGGAATTTCAGACGGTATATGCGTTTGTGAGGCAACGTCAGAATCGTACAGCAACGGTGGAGGATATTGTTCGGGGAACAGGTGTTGAGGAACATAAGATCCGTGAGTTTGTGAGGTCGAAGCGGCTGCATCCTGCACAGTTCCCATCGTTATCTTATGGTTGTGAGAAGTGTGGTGCGGATATTCGGGAAGGGCGTTTGTGTAGCAATTGTACGGAGGAAATTCAGAATGGGATACAACAGCAGGACCAACTGAATGATATACAGGAACGAAATAAGAAAAAAGACTTAGGTAACGCGACTTATTATTCGATGAAGCGGGATAAACGCTAAACTGTTCAAGTTACATGCCGATATAAGGAGTAAAGATAGATTGTGTAAGTGAGGTGAAGGAAATGAAGATCAATGGTCCGAATCATGCAAATTTTAATCCTTATCAAAAACAGGTGAATCAGCCAACTGATTTAAAAAATAATGCGAAGCAGCAACAGGACAAGGTCGAAATTTCTGATCAAGGGAAGGCTCTTCAAGATTCTGGTAAGACGAGTGAGGCTCGCCAGAAGCATATTAATGAAATTAAAAGTCAGGTAGAAGATGGCACATATAAGGTTGATCATCAACGAACAGCTAAGAATTTAGTGGATTTCTTTGCTGATAAATAAAGGAGAATAATTGTGACGGCAAAGCGTATTATTGACCATCTGGAGCGATTGATGCAGTTGCATGAAAGCCTTTTTGAGTTATCGAAGAAAAAGACCGAAGCATTAAAGACGAATGATACGGAGTCTTTAAAAGCTTATTTAACACGTGAGCGTAAACATGTGTCGGCGATTAATACGTTGGAAAAAAAGCGTATGGCTGCGGTTGAAGAGTGGGCGGCGAGTGAACCGGACTATGATATCGAGTCGCCTACGATCTCTGACATTTTAAACTGGGCGAACTGGCCAGAGAGACAAAAGCTTCAAGAGGTGTATGATTCGTTTATTTTAGTATTAGCGGATTTGAAGCAGCAGGAAGTATTGAATAGTGAGCTCATTAAGCAGTCGCTGCAGTTTGTAAACATGTCTTTAGAATTGCTTCAACCGTCTTTGCAAAATTTAAACTACGGGGAGTCTTCTAAACCTAGTGAGGAAAAGCGGTCGGTTTTTGATTCAAAAGCGTAACGGAAGAGGAGAGGTCTGATGGTTTCAACTTTTAGTGGATTAGAAGTCGCCAAGCGCGGACTGTTTGCCCAACAGTCTGCTTTACATACAACGGGGCATAACATTTCGAATGCGAACACGGAAGGCTATACGAGGCAGCGTGTTAATTTTGAACAAACGAGTCCGTTTCCACCGGCTTCTCGTAATCGTCCGGAGATTGCTGGGCAGATTGGGAGTGGTGTGCAATCGGGTGCGATTGAGCGTATTCGTGATGGCTATTTGGACGATCAGTATCGTGGGGAAAATAATAAAACGGGATATTACGAGGCACGAGCGGATTCTTACGGCCGACTTGAGGAGGTTATGAACGAACCTTCTGAAGACGGACTTTCAAAAACGATGGATCGTTTCTGGAATTCTTTGCAGGATTTATCAGTCAATCCGGAAGATTCAGGCGCGCGTTCGGTGGTGCGTCAGCGTGGACAGGCGGTAGCTGAGAATTATAATTATTTGTCGAATACGATTAGTGATATGCAGAAGGATGTTGCCGCGGAAGTCGATGTAACAACGAAGGATATTAATTCGATGGCTACTCAAATTAATGACTTAAATGAACAAATTGCTGAAGTTGAACCTCATGGGATGGTACCTAACGACTTATATGACAAGCGTGATCTTTTAGTTGATAAGCTGTCTGAGCAGGTGAATGTTGAGGTTAGTTATGAGGATACTCCTTCTTCAGCGGATGCTATGGCGATGGGGAAAGCGAATATTACCCTATTGGATGAGAATGGAGATGCAATGGAGCCGAATTTGGTGAACGGAGCGGATAATACAGCGAACGCGCTGAACGTAAATTATAACGACGAATCACTAGCGACTTCCGTGGAGCTTGGCAATAAGGAAATAGATGTTGAAAATTTCACTTCTAGCGGGAAGCTTAAAGCCTTAATGGATTCAGGCGGATACTTGAAGGCTGATGGTGAAGCGGAAGGCACGTATCAAAATGTAATAGCTGATTTAGATAAAATGGCTACAGGATTTGCTGAAACTTTCAATAAAGTACATCAAGAGGGCGAATCCTTGAATAGTATCTCAGATGATGACAACGCACCTAACTTTTTTGAAGTTAATGGAGCTATAAATGATGATGATGTCATTGAAGGTTTAGCAGGAAGCTTAGATATTACTAATGAAATTAAAAATGATACCGACCACATTGCAGCTGCCAATGAAGCACTAGCTGGTGATGGAGGGAATGCCTCCGACTTAGCAAAAGTTCAAAATACCGAAATATTCGGTTCAGAAACATCAGTTGTTAGCTATTATGAGTCTATGATTGGCTCGATGGCGGTTGAAGCTCAGGAAGCGCAGCGGATGAAAAGCAATGCGGGGACGTTAACGGATTCTGTTCAACAGCAACGACAGTCTGTTAGTTCTGTATCACTAGATGAAGAAATGACCAATATGATCAAGTTTCAACATGCCTATAATGCTTCGGCTCGGAATATTACAGTAGTAGATGAAATGCTCGATCGTATCATTAATCAAATGGGACGATAGGAAGGTAGGTGAATAGCAGATGCGCGTAACTCAAGGAATGCTTACTAACAACATGCTCACTAATTTGAGTAATAGCTACGGAAAGATGGGAGACCTTCAAGAACAGCTTTCTACGGGGAAGAAAATTAGTCGACCATCTCAAGATCCCGTTGTTGCTATGAAAGGAATGAACTACCGATCCCAGCTTGGCGAAGTGGAGCAGTTCCAACGTAATATCGGAGAGGTTCACAATTGGATGGATAATAGTGATGCGGCGTTAGATGAGGGGACTCAGGCGCTTCAACGGATTCGTGAACTGAATGTTCAGGCTAGTAATGGAACGTATTCTGACGGTGAACGTGAGAATATTGCCAAAGAAGTCCGCCAATTGGGTGAACACATAGCTAATGTTGCCAATACAGAAGTCAATGGTAAGTATATTTTTAACGGAGAAAACACGACAGAGAAACCAATCGATGAAGAACTGATCGATGATGAAGAACCGTTTGGTGTAAATACAAGTGATAGCCCTGTTGAGATTGAAGTATCATCTGGTGTGAAAATACAAGCAAACGTGACACCAAGTACGGTTTTCAATGAAGATCTATTTGCCGATATTCACAAATTTGCTAATGACTTAGAAAGTGGTGCGAATGAAGATGAACTGAGTGCTAGTTTGAGTCAGTTCGACGATCACGTGGATAGCTTTGTAGGCCAACGTGCTGATTTAGGTGCACGGATGAACCGTGTGGAACTTATTGAAAATCGTCTAGGTTCTCAAGAAGTGAGTGCAACGAAAATGATGTCTGATAATGAAGATGCCAATATTGAAAAAGTCATTACAGATTTGAAAACACAGGAAAGCGTGCACAGGGCGGCGATGGGTGTAGGCTCTCGAATCATTCAACCGTCGCTGATGGATTTTCTAAGATAAGGCTGTCTCTATAGGAGGTAGCCTCGTTTTTTTAGGGGGATTGTTATGGCTGTACCTCAAATACAAATTCAATCAACACCTGCTAAGATAGGGCTAAATATCAATCGTGGTCAGCAGACCATTCGTCAACCAAAGGCCGAGCAATCCATCCAGCAACCGAAAGCCGACCTATCGATAGAGCAACGACCAGGGAAGCTAACCATTGATCAAACCAAAGCCTGGCACAATATTGATTTGAAAAGTGCTTCCGTGCGTACAGGAGAAACAGCACAGGTAGCTGAACAAAAGTGGATGGAAGGCGTGGCCCGTGTTGCGTCGGAAGGTGATGAACTGATGAAAATTGAACATGGTGGCAATCCAATAGCTATGCAAGCTAAGAGGAATGCTGGCTTCGAATTTGATATTCAACCAGGTGGCCGTCCTGCTTATGATTTAGTGGACATTAGTTTTCAACCAAGCGGTGCTGATATTTCAGTTCAACGAAATGAGCCTATCATTAACACGACTAAACGAGACCCGGAAATCTCTTTCCAACGAGGAAAAGTGAGCACTTATATACAACAGAACCCTGATTTACAAATCGACTGGAAAGTGTAAGGAAAGGTGTTATTAAATGAAGATTGAGACAAAGTATTTTGGTGAGCTGGAAGTGAAAGAGGAAGACTTTATCCACTTTGAAAATGGTATTCCTGGATTTGAAAGCTATCACAAGTATGCCTTATTACCAGTTGACGATGCAGGATTGTACTTAGCCTTACAGTCTGTTGATGAAGCAGGTGTAGCGCTAATCGTGACAAACCCTTATTTGTTCTATAAAGACTACGCGTTTGATTTAGACGAAAAATCTCAAAATGACCTGGATATCGCTAAACCGGAAGACGTCGCTGTCTATGGTGTCGTTACAGTAAAAGAACCTTTCAGCAAATCAACGCTAAACTTACAAGGACCTATTATCGTGAACTTAGAAAAGAACAAAGGAAAACAGATAATATTAAATTCTCCTACATATCGCACAAAGCATCCATTGTTTGAACCCAAAGGCGGTGAAGCCCATGCTCGTCCTTAACCGAAAAGAAGGAGAGTCTGTCCGAATAGGTGACGATATCGAGATTAAAATCGTTGCCTTAGAAGGCGGCCAAGTAAAGTTAGGCATTGATGCACCTAAGCATGTTGATATTCACCGCCAAGAAGTCTATGTCGCTATTCAAGAAGAGAATGCCGAAGCGGCAACCTTCTCGGAAAACATACTAAATTTGCTGAAAAAAACAAAAAAAGATTAAACACTTTTACAAGCCGTCCGATATAAGTAATGTAACGCATTACAAAAGTCGGCCGGCTATTGTTTTGTAAAAAGAATTTCACAAGGACGTGAAATTACTTATATTCAAGGAGGAATTATTAAAATGAGAATTGATCATTATATTGCGGCACTTAACACACATCGTCAGTTGGGGCAAGCAAACGACGCACAACAAAGTTCAATGGAGAAATTATCATCTGGGCTTCCAAGAATCTTGGGGTCTGACCCACTAGCCTTGCACGTAAGTAAAAGTATCCTATTTATAGAAAAATATTACATTTGTTTTTTGGCTGAAAATAAAAAAAGGGAAAGAGGTGCTAATGCAAACTCATTCCCTTTTTTTACATATTAAAATTGTCCTTTATTTTTTCTTCTTTGTCTTTTTCACTAAAGCAACATCTCCATATACCGGTTCCTTTTTGGTAGGAGGTATAGGGACCTTTTGTCGCCCCTTTGATTTTTTCTTTTTTCGGTTGTACGCAATTAAGGCTAAAAACATCTGATTCCAAATCCCTTGAGGCTTTGTGCTCCAAATCTTTGTGAATTTCAAATGTCTCAAAGTCACTTACTTTACCCGTTGAAGGAACGAGCGTTAAAGCGTTAAATCGTTAAATAATTAGTGATCTGGTCTGTCCTCACTCATCTAAAATTCATCACTTTAAAGTAGTTAATTATTTGGGTGATGTTTTTTGAATTTGCATAGAGAAGAAGCAGAACCTCTACCAAAAGCCTCTACCGTAAGAACAACACATCTGGGGTCAGGTCTCTCTACCTCAACAGCCATTGACCACCAATATTGCAGAAGGCCCTGACCCCACTTCTCGTCCAGACTACCACATCCATCTGACGCTCTCAGCTCTGCACAAAGTAAAGGAAATCCTATTTGGTAGCCAGTTCCAAAACAAGAGTCAGACTCACGCAAGTCAGAAAAACACCGCTTAGGTCAGAGACCTTAGGGTACAAGGAAAATATTTTTTATACAGCACCATTAGTTGTTCTTTTTTGTTACTCTTATATATAAGAGATTGGGGAGGAACAAAATGGATAACGATCAACTTGAAAAAAAGAAGTTCTTAGAGCAACAGCTAGAGTGGACTCATCAGCAAGATCATATTTTAAGTAAAATAGAAGAAAGCCTTTATGAAATGAAAGCAATTGCTGAATACCGAGTAGATCATGATCTCACGAAAGCAGAAATTGAAGTGATGAATCGTCAATTAAATGATTTACAAGAGATCGTAAACTCCTTAGAAAAACAGTTACATTCTATTATCCATTAAGATAGAATGTAACTGTTTTTTTGTATGGTACATAATAGATGAACGAGCGAAACTCCAATAAAAATTATTTGCATGACTAGCTAGGTTACCTTAACAATTCAATTTGTAAACAGATATAAAAAGTAACCAGATAAAATGGGGAGTTGTTGAAGGTGGATGTTAGAAAAAGCATGACC
>NZ_JBHSZV010000028.1:0-43274 GCF_042663045.1 Halobacillus seohaensis
TACGGCACCCAGACACTCGAGTCATAAGCAATCTACCTACGTGAAGACAGTACACTTCACTTCGACATTTTGCTTATGCTAGTCGTGTCTACCAGGGTGACTCCGCATTTCAACCTTAAAAGAATCCTAGTTTTTGTGGGCTGTAGCTTACGAGTAGGTTTTTGGTTTGCTGGTAGTGATCGAGCATCATTTTGTGATTCTCACGTCCGACTCCGGACATCTTATAACCCCCGAAGGCTGCGTGTGCTGGATAGGCGTGATAACAATTTGTCCACACGCGCCCTGCTTGGATGCCGCGTCCGAATCGATAAGCAGTGTTCATATCACGAGTCCAAACACCTGCACCTAATCCGTATAGTGTATCGTTTGCGATTTCCATTGCTTCTTCGTCGTCCTTAAAGGTTGTTACAGATAGAACCGGACCAAAGATTTCTTCTTGGAATACTCTCATTTGGTTATTACCTTTAAACATGGTTGGCTGGACATAGTATCCATCAGCTAATTCTCCATCCATTTGATTGCGCTCGCCACCAATCAGGCATTCTGCTCCTTCTTCTTTACCAATATTTAGATAGGAAAGAATCTTATCAAGTTGCTCAGAGGAGGCTTGAGCACCCATCATCACTTCAGGATCTAGTGGATTTCCTGTTTTTATCGCTTTGACTCGTTCAATAACTTTTTCCATGAATTTATCATAAATTGATTCATGAATAAGAGCTCTAGATGGACATGTACATACTTCTCCTTGGTTTAAAGCGAACATAACCATTCCCTCAATAGTTTTATCTAAGAAGTCATCATCCTCGTTCATTACGTCTTTAAAGAAAATATTAGGTGATTTCCCGCCAAGCTCAAGAGTAACAGGTATAATATTTTGTGATGCATATTGCATAATTAGCCTACCTGTTGTAGTTTCTCCTGTGAAGGCGACTTTATTAATTCGGGGATTTTGTGCGAGTGGCTTACCAGCTTCTAATCCAAAGCCATTCACTATATTTAAAACACCTGCTGGTAGTAAATCTTCAATCATTTCTAGTAAGTATAATAAGGAAGCGGGTGTTTGTTCTGCCGGTTTTAAAACGACTGCATTTCCTGCTGCTAAAGCAGGTGCTATTTTCCAAGTTGCCATAAGGATAGGGAAGTTCCAAGGAATAATTTGTCCAACAACTCCAAGAGGTTCCTTAAAGTTATAGGCAACCGTATCATTGTCTATTTCACCTATTGACCCCTCTTCGGAACGAATGACAGATGCGAAGTAGCGGAAATGGTCAATTGCCAAAGGAATGTCTGCATTTAATGTCTCACGAACAGCCTTGCCATTTTCCCATGTCTCGGCTACAGCTAAATTTTCTAGGTTTTCTTCCATACGATCGGCGATCTTATTTAAAATGCGGGAACGTTGGGTCACTGAAGTTTTACCCCATGAGTCTTTTGCTTTATGAGCAGCATCGACGGCAAGTTCAATATCCTCTTCCGTGGATCGAGCTACTTGGCAAAAGTTTTTTCCTGTCACTGGGGAGACATTATCAAAGTATTGTCCTTTAGCAGGAGCTGTCCATTTTCCACCGATGAAATTATCGTAACGTTCTTTAAACTGTACAATCGAACCTTCTGTGTTTGGAAATGCATAAACCATCTGATTAATTCCTCCCGTTATTATCTCATTTTAGTGCAACCGCTTACAAAAAACTTCATGCAAAAGATTGCGCTTAACTTGAAATTATCATTGTATCTGAATTTTGTCAATTATTAGACAATGATAAGGCATATAATCAGATTAAATTTCATAAGTGGACTCACAACCCTTAACCCTTTTGATATAATAGACACATCTTTAATGTAAAAGGGGAACAAGGATGACAACGACTAACCGAATTATGCTAGTAGATGGAATGGCTTTGCTCTTTAGAGCGTTTTATGCAACCGCCATGAGCAATTATTATATGATTAATAGTAAAGGGATGCCAACAAATGGTGTTTATGGAATGCTGAAACATTTATTTACGGCCATCGATACGTATCAACCTACACATGTAATCTGTTGTTGGGATATGGGTAGCAAAACTTTTAGGAATGAGCTTTTCGAAAATTATAAAGCCAATCGAAATGCTCCTCCTGAAGAGTTGATTCCTCAATTTGATCTAGCTAAAGAAGTTGTGGAAACTTTAGGAATACCAAATATAGGCACTGTAGGTTATGAAGCTGATGACTGTATGGGTACTTTAAGTCGAATGTATAGCGAGCATTCTCAAGTGTTTATCTTAACAGGGGACCAAGATATGCTTCAGCTCTTGCAACCTAATATATCTGTTGTTTTATTGAAAAAAGGTTACGGCAATTATAATGAATATCGAGAAGAATCTTTTTATGATGAAAAGGGAATTACTCCTCGACAAATGATTGATTTGAAAGCATTAATGGGGGATAGTAGTGATAATTATCCTGGTGTTAGAGGGATTGGAGAAAAGACTGCACTGAAACTCTTAATGGAGCATGAAACCATCGAGGGAATTCTTGAGAACCTCGATCAATTAACTAAGGGGCAGCGCTCGAAAATTGAGCAAGATTTAGAAATGCTTCACCTATCTAGGAAACTTGCAAGAATTGATTGTGAAGCGGATGTGGATTGCTCACTTGAGGATGCTCTGTTTTTAATCGATGAAGCACGGATGGCTAGTAAATTTGAAGAACTAGAATTTAAAAATTGGCAGAAGAACCTTATAAGTTTTTAAAAGTCGTGGTACGTCAACAGTCCAATTAGACATAATTGGACTGTTGATTTTTTTATTTAACAAGGTTTATAGATAAATAAAAGGCAAATTAGAACCAAAGAAAGAAATGTTTCACTTTCCGCGGATGAAAAGCGCTATTTCCCTGATCAACCTCTTATCATATCGATGATGGAATAACCAAACGTCTATGCTTAGTTATTCATTATGTTACCTAATATTTTTTACTCTACAACCGAACCTGTTAACTTATGAGTTCTGAGTATATTTGTTTGTCAAACAGGTTGACGAACAAATGATTAAAGCAAATCCTTTCTCTGTGTGAATTTGTAACGATTAGCTTCGATAAAAAGCATTGAACATTTTTTATACAATCTTTTTTCATAGCAAATTTCTCCGAGAAGCTCCAAATGGTTTTTGTAGTCCTTATATTCATTTAGAGTACGGAAGTCTGGAATGATTTCTTTTTCCAATTTTTCTATAAATGAATCCTGAAAGGTTGTCTCCAATAACAGATGCTTTAAAACAAAAAACTTGTGTTGGTATTTTAGCTCGTCTTGTTTTACAGCCTCCCTTTCCCCTTTATTGATGTATTTCCAACTTGAATCTTGATTATCTCTCCGATAATGGGTTTGGGCAAGTAAGTATAGAGTACTGACAGAGGAAACATTATGTTCTTCCTTCAGTTGTAGAGCCTCGTTTAAGTAATGAAGAGCTTGATCATAGCTTTCCTCTTGAAAATAAATATAGCCTAAATTGTGATATATTTTTCCGTTTTCAATCGGGCTTAATTTTTCTTTTGATCCTTTCAAGAGGTTGAAGAATAGCCTCTCAGCAACTTGGTGGAGGCCTAAATAATTATAGTTGATGGCCAGCATCATGTGGCAATCTGTAATTCTAGAATAGTTAAGCGATTTCTGATAACCCTCAAGAGCCATATCTGCATAGTAGTTCGATTCTACGAACATTTGAAGACGCGTATACGCTAAGGAAAAATGATAGTAAAGTTCACTATCGATAGTCGGAAGTTTTCCCATCATCTCTTCTGCTAGTTTAAAGTGTGTGGTTGCTTTCTTATAATCATAATTTAAGAAATGGTGGATCCCGATTGTTTTATAATAAAGGAAGCGATATTCATAAGAAGATTGGGATAACACATCATGGAGTTCCTTAGAAGTCTTTTTAGGTAGAGGCATTTTATTGATGGTCAGTTCATACCTTGAATGGACTATTTTATATAAGTTCGACAATTCAATATTATGATTCGTATTTAATAACTTTTGGCACTTTTTATATAATTCCTTCATGAGAGGGAAGTCCTTAAGTTGAATGGTCTCATGCCACTTCATTAATTGAGTATAAATTTTTTCGTCGAAATCTTCATTTAAATTCTCTAAGCGGATGTTTAATCTTTTACCTAAAAGACGATAAATTTCATCGCTGGCATTGATGGTATTATGTTCAATTTTACTTAAGTAAGACACGGAACATATACCTGAAGACAAGTCTTCTAATGTTAAATTCTTGAACTTACGGTGCTGCTTAATTAATTGACCTTTCAAAATTGTCACCTCTTCATCATACAAATAAAGTATATTAATTATATCAAAATATCTATACTAGTAGTACGAAATTGGGTAATTTGTCATATTTTTCTTGGTAGCGTTAAGGTATGTGATACTCAATTTAATGATTACATAAAAAGTGTCGGTAAGATTTAAACTCTTACCGACATTTCAAAAAATATTATAAACTTTTTAGAGCATCCTCAATTTGGGTTTCCCCAGAAACCATTTCAAATGTTTTATGATAGGCATTCGGTTCTTGAAGTGCTGAAATCATTGTTTTCGCAACATCTGCTCTTGAGATAGAATCACGCTCTACTTTTTTACCAACTTTTATTTTACTATTACTATCTTCGTTGGTTAGACCGCCGGGACGGACAATTGTATAATCTAACTCAGTACCTTGTAAGTACTCATCCGCTTCAAGTTTCATTCTCAGGTAATGCTCCATGGGACCTGAACCTTGGCTTGGATCATCGGCTGAAATCGCACTAAGCATAATGAATTTCTTAATACCAAGGTTTTCTGTTGCTTTAATTAGATTAATAGCTCCATCACGATCTACTATTGTTGTTTGATCAGAACCTGTACTTGAACCGGATCCAGCTGCGAACATTACGGCATCCATCCCTTTTACAGCGTGACCAACATCTTTTGTAAGGTCAGCTAATACGGGTATGCCTCCTAGACTTTCAATCACACTTTTCTGATCCTCTTTACGAACCATGCCATACGCTTCATGTCCATCTTCTTTTAAATATTGTATAAGCAAACGTCCAGTTGTACCATTTGCTCCTGCTACGAGTACTTTCATAAGTCAAAAATCTCCCTTCGTTGAAATCCTTATCCACAGTATAATGTAGCCGATTAATCGGAAGGCTAAACATTTAGAGAGTGGAAGGGAAGCATAATTCCTGATAATTGCAGCGAGCACATACACGAGGATCCTCTTGCATAGGGAAATACTCAATCGGCTTGGGTGCATTTTTATTAGAGTCTTCTAGATAAGATTGCATTTGTTCCATACTAATACTATAGAGGCGCTGAACGTTGATCAAGTCATATTCAGTTAGCTTATATTCCACGTGTGTAGCGTCTAGTAAATATTCGTTACGAATGATGATATCATCAAGTGATTCAATATTGTGTTTCTGTTGTAAATACAAAGCATAAAGAGCAAGTTGATTTCGATCCTCATCTGATGATTTACCTGTTTTCCAGTCTACAATCACCCATTTGTTATTAAGTAAATCTTTATAGACTAAATCCATGACAATGAAGATTTTCACACCATCAACTTTCATAAAACGAAATTTTTCTGACTCCATAAATTGCATATCCCGTTTGTTCAGTACATCAGCAAAGGACTGACTGGCGAAAAAATTTTTCACTGTAGTATGGAGACGATTTGTGATTTTTTCGATTTTTCCTTTAGGAAGTGTATTCGTCTGGCTATAGTAGATTTCATGAAGCATCGTGTAGTGTTTAGGGCGATGCTGCCATAGGTGTTCTTTTTTTGTTGATTCTGTAAAACCACGGTTTAAATGGTGACGAATCTCATCAACTATTGTTTCTTCACTAGGTATCTCTTGATTATTGAGTACTTGCTGAATAATTTGATAGATTAAATCATGAACAATACTACCAAAGTGCATTTCTAAATTGGTGATCTTTTTTAGGCGATACGCTTGTTTTGCTAATGAATCTGCGTTCTTTAACCAACCGTTATGAGACGTATAATAATCATAAGCGTATTTTCTTAAACAGGTCAGCATCGTTTTATGCCGCGATAATGACCATGACAATTCAGGATAATCTCTCACTTCAAACATGTAGCTATATCACCTTAACTTTCCTTCTCGTACTGAAATTGATTTAGGCTTATTCTTCCGTTAATAACAACAATACCCTCGCTTTCAAGAGACATCTGTTGTTCATAGGCTGCTTCCTCATTCTTCAAAGCAATTTCTCCCTTTGCATTGATCACACGATGCCAAGGAAGTCCGTATTTCCTGCTCATTGAATGCAACACCCGAGCGACCTGTCTCGCAGCACGTGGACTACCGGCAGCACGAGCTACTTGTCCATAGGTCATGACCCGTCCTTCAGGAATAGAACGAATCACTTCCAACACATCTTCGGTAAAAGGTTTCAACTTCAAACGCTCCTTTTCCGCTTCAAGAATAGCCTAAGTATAACAAAATTTGATACAATTCAGCTAACCCCAATGAGAACGGAGATTTTCCTATGAGTATACCACGAGCTTTAACCATTGCTGGTTCTGCTGCACAAGGAAGTGCAGGTATCCAGGCTGACCTTAAAACCTTTCAAGAACTAGACGTTTACGGAATGAGTGCCATTACCGCGATCGTCGCGAATAACTCAACAACCGATCAAGGTATCTTTACACAACCCCTGGAGGCGATAGAAGCTCAAATACACGCAGCATTTGAACATGTAGGACCAGACGCCCTCAAAACCGGCATGCTTTTTACAGAGGATATCATTCAATTAACAAGCGAGCTCATACAATCTTCTGGAATAAAAAAGGTAGTAGTCGACCCAGTTATGATTGGGAAAATGGGATCACAGCTTCTCCGGGATGAGGCAATTGAAACGCTAATTAAATACCTGCTGCCAGCTGCAACGATAATCACCCCCAATTTAGAAGAAACGGCGCGTATACTAGACGCGCCTGTCCCTGATTCACCTGAAGCCATGGAGAAAGCCGCCCGAGAACTTCATCAGCTAGGCCCTCAGTATGTATTAATAAAAGGTGGATCTCTTCAAGATCATGCTGCAATAGATATCCTATTTGATGGAGAGAAGATCACGAAATTTGAATCAGCTCGTGTTCCAACCATTCATACGAGTGGAGCAGGATGTACGTATTCAGCAGCTATTACAGCTGAGTTGGCTAGAGGCAAGTCTGTAGAAGTAGCCATTCAACAAGCGAAGGCATTCGTGACGCTGGCCATTCAACACGCTCTTTCTTTTGATAGAGGAATTGGCTCGACTAATCACGCTGCTTATCGGAAATATAGTGAGTAGGGGAGAAGGTTTTTGAAAAATAATCATTTGTTTTAATTTGGTCAAAAATTAATAAGGTAAATCAAACGCACCAATTGTTGTTCTCTATATTGATGCAGTTGTGGCTGCACATTAATTGAAATGGAAGGAACAACAACACCTAAAGCGGGCAGTTAAAGAATTAAATGTTCCGGTTGGATATGGAATTGCAGAACAATCAAGTATCGATATAAAGAATAAACAACTCACAACTATAGAAGGCTATGTACAGTTAGAAAACTACACGACTTCATAATCCGAGTGGAAGGGAGACTGTTATGTCGAAAAAGAAGCCATTCAACGAATTAGATATAAAAACAAGGGTCATATTCATTACAAGTCTTTCCTTTATTATTCTTTTTGGGATAACCGTTGTTTTGGTAGGGTTCTTTTTAGGGATGGTAGGTTTCTTTCAAGTGACAGGAGTTACTTATGCTTCGAAGCAATCTCTACTGCTTTTCGGCACTTTGGTTTTTTTAATCGGTTTTATATTTGAAGTATTTGGTAAGATTGTCACCTCATATAGTTTGAAATTTCAATTAAAGAGCTCAGCATATCTAAAAGTGAAAATCGCTATTGAATTCCTGTTCGCATGGTTTGCCGTTTATGCCGTTAATAAAGTAGTTGCAAGTGTTTCCATGCCTTTGTGGTCACAAGGAGTGTTCGCGTTATTACTCATTGCGGTTGATTACGCTTTTGACGATCGCCAACTAAAAAAACAAAAACTCGCTTAAATGTAAGCGAGTTTTGCTCTAACCAGAAATACGGTCATATTTGTCGATTTGCTTCTGACGTTCTGCATCCCAACGATTTTCGGGATGTTCTTTACACTCTGTTGTACAGGCTGCATGTTGTTCAATTTCACAATCTTCACAGCAAATATACTGACGGTTACACACTGGATTACTGCAGTTGATCATGCGATCTTCTGCTTTTCTGCAATGTTCACACTCAGCAACTACATTTTCTTCTACCTGATTAACCGGTACAGCGATCCGCTCATCGAATACATACATTTTTCCATCAAAAAGCTGGCCTTTAACCTCAGGATCCTTGCCATACGTTGTGATACCACCTTCTAACTGGTACACATCTTCAACGCCGTTTTTCTTAAGAACGCCGGTGAGTTTCTCACAACGGATACCTCCTGTGCAGTAGGTGATCACTTTTTTGTCTTTCCATTGATCGGCATTTTCAGCGATCCATTCTGGAAACTCGCGGGAGTGATCGACACCGGGGCGAATCGCATTGCGGAAGTGACCGATACGATATTCGTATTCATTTCTTCCATCAATAACGACTGTATCTTCATCTTTGAGCATTTCGTAAAATTCTTTTGGCTTCAAGTGTTTGCCACCAAATGATTTAGGATCTATATCATCATCCTCAATACCCCAGTTAACAAGTTCTGGTTTCACGCGGCAGTGCATTTTCTTAAAGGCATGCCCTTCGTGTTCGTCGATTTTAAAGTGAATATCTGCAAAACGTTCATCGGAACGCACATAGTTCATATATTGCTCGACCTGTTCAACCGTTCCAGAAACTGTCCCATTGATACCTTCAGGAGCTACAATGATACGACCACGCAAATCGAGATCTTTACAGAATTTTAGATGGTCATCGCAATATTCTTGATAATCAGGTAGATCTACATATTTGTAGTACAACAGAACTCGGTAATCTTTTGAGCTCATGGTGATTCCTCCTATATATGTTGCTAATTACTATTAAAATTCACAACTGTCCATATCCCATAATATTCGATTTACGCAATAAATTCAAATGGAATTTTATAGATGCAAAGTAAAACACCGTTTTAAATCAACAGTGTACAAGAAAGTTATTTAACAGTAGCTCCCAGGACAGATTCAAAATGCCCAAGCGCCCAATCATGACCTGTTTGATTAAAACTGGCTACCGCATTTCTGTGAATTGTAATCGCATATCCAAGGTTATAGGCATCAACTGCTGTGTGAAGAACACAAATATCCGTACATACACCAACGAGGTGAAGTTCTGCAATCCCTCTATCACGTAATTTGATATCTAAATCGGTCCCGCAAAAAGCACTATATCTTGTTTTATCCATGTAAAATACATGATCTTCATGTTGGTGGTTTTCATAAACATCACTTATTTTTCCGTAAAGATTACGGCCTTCTGTTCCTCGTAAATTATGCGGTGGGAATAGTTGAGTTTCAGGGTGGTAAGAATCATCCTTCTCGTGAACATCAACAGCAAAAATCACAACCTCATCCTTTGAAATAAATTCCTCTGACTGACTAATAATATTATCTTCAATACTTTGCCCTGGTTCTCCACAAGTTAAAGCTCCTTCTGATGCAACAAAATCATTCGTGTAATCGATGACTACTAATGCACGTTTCATATCGTAAGCCCCCTATGGACATGTGTATATACACATATTCTAACATAAGGAGTAGAGGATTAAACAGAATGAGTATCCTAGAGTGATGAAGAATTTTTTTGTGAAGCCATGAGTAATACCGCACCGCATAAAATGAGCAGTGTACTTGTAACGAAAAATACAGAGGAAAATCCGTATAACCCAGAAAGCATTCCGCCCATAGCAGGACCTATAATATTGCCAAGAAAACGCAAACTTGTGTTATAACCGAGGACTTCTCCTTGCATAGCAATCGGTGCTTCTTGACGAATATAGGCTGTACGTACAGGTATAATCCCGCCAATGGAAATACCGAGTAAGAAACGCAAGAGGACCAGCTGCCAAATATTTGTAACAAAAGCGGCTGGAAAATAAACGACACCCGCCATAAATAAGAGGAAAATCAATATTTTAATATAACCTATACGATCAGCGAGAGATCCCCACCGTCGGGCCATAAGTAAATTACCAAGACCAGCAGCAGAAAAAGCGATCCCTGAGAATAATGCTAAATTTTCAGGACCGTGTAAATCTTCTACATATAGCGATAATATTGGTTGGATACTAAAATGGGCGACTTGTACAAATAAGGAAATCAACATGACTACAAATAAGACCGGGTTTTTAATAATATGAACAAAAACTTCCTTAGTAGTATAGCTTGTCTTTTCATTTTCATCTTCTGTTTCAATTTGCTGCTCGTGAATACCAAAGAAAACTATAAAAGCTGAGACGAATACGAAGATTGAAACAAACTGAAAAGTCGTTCCATAACCAATGGCATCTGCGATAACTCCTCCAATCAATGGCCCGAGTAAAGCCCCTGTTATACTCCCGGTCTGAAGAGTACCGAGTACTTGTCCAGCAATACTTCTGGGAGTTTGGGTCGAAATTAAAGCCTGAGACATAGGGATGAAACCAGTGAAGATTCCCATAAATAATCTTAATAAAAATAACTGCCATACAGTAGTAACAAATCCCATTAACAAAACAGATAAGGCCAGGCCGGTAGCAGAGATGATGAGAATATTTTTTCTGCCATATCGATCGCCAATTCGACCCCAGATAGGGGAACAAATAAAAGCTGTGACAAAAGTGATTCCAAAAACCCACCCTGACCAAGTTTGTACAAAAGACTTTGAAAAATTTCCTAATTCATCAATATATAAAGACAAAAATGGCAAAACCATTGTAATACTACCCGCAATAAAAAAATTAGCGAACCACATAATCCAAACATTTCGTCTGGATCGTTGTTCCTGTGTGAGGATAACAAATCCCTTCTTCCATAATTATTTCGGTACACTAAACGTTATTTATACCATAGGAGAGAAAATATATAAAGAATATAAAATTGATTAAAAGCACTAATTCTAGGGATCTATAATAAACTACTAAACT
The DNA here is from genome assembly GCF_042663045.1 of Halobacillus seohaensis. Taxonomy (NCBI): domain Bacteria; kingdom Bacillati; phylum Bacillota; class Bacilli; order Caryophanales; family Bacillaceae; genus Halobacillus; species Halobacillus seohaensis. The sequence goes on from NZ_JBHSZV010000028.1 coordinate 11,172, forward strand.
CTTTTATAAAAACGCTTGCAAAACATGTATATACAAATTATAATCATAACTAGATCTTGTATATACACGTTATGTAAGCGGTTAAAGGGGATGCCGTTGTTTGAAAGATAGTAAGACATAAATTGTAGGGTGAGGATCAATTGTTGATAAAAACCTAGTAAAAGAAAAGACTAAGACTTCAGTCACACTAACGACCCATTATTAGCGTGGTGACTTTAAAACTAGGGTGTTCTAAAGAAGGACAAGCAAGTCTGGTCAACTAGGTAATTAAAGTTCATAACTAATAATTTAGGAGGGGAAATAATGGATCATAAAAAACAAGCCGAACAGATTTTAGAGGCAATCGGTGGAAAAGAAAATATTTCCGCCGCCACACACTGCGTAACTCGACTTCGTTTAGCATTAAACGACGAGGAAATCGTTGATGATAAGAAGCTTAACGACATTGATGCAGTAAAAGGGTCGTTCTCAACCAATGGTCAGTTCCAAATTGTTGTTGGACAAGGAACAGTTGATAAAGTATATAAAGAATTAGTCGCTCTTGCTGATATTGGGGAGTCTTCTAAAGATGAAGTGAAGGAAGCTTCTAAAGAAAAAATGAATCCATTGCAACGAGGAATTAAAACGTTAGCTGATATTTTCATTCCGATTTTGCCGGCAATTGTTACAGCAGGTTTATTGCTTGGTATTAATAACATCTTAACGGCGCAAGGAATATTTTGGGACGAACAGTCCGTCATCGACGTTTACCCACAGTGGGCTGACATAGCCAATATGATTATAATTATAGCCAACACCGCCTTCACCTTCTTACCTGGGTTAATTGGTTGGTCGGCAGTTAAGAAATTTGGGGGTAGTCCGATACTTGGTATTGTCATAGGTCTTATATTAGTTCATCCCGAATTATTAAATGCATGGGACTACGGAAATGCTGTAGAAGAAGGACGTGTACCAACTTGGAATTTATTTGGTTGGGAAATTGAAAAAATTGGTTATCAAGGACAAGTGTTGCCCGTCCTGGTCGCTTCTTATGTACTAACAAAAATTGAGTTATTTATGAGGAAAAGAACCCCTGATAGCGTTCAGTTGCTCGTTGTTGGACCTGTTGCGTTGTTAGTTACTGGTTTCTTAACATTTATGTTTATCGGTCCAGTTACATTTGGTATTGGAAACTTTATTACAGACGGACTTGTAACAATTTTTGATAGTTTTGCAACACTCGGTGGATTGATTTATGGAGGTCTTTACGGTGTCTTAGTTATTACTGGTATGCACCATACATTCCTTGCAGTTGATATTCAGTTAATCGGTAGTACAGGGACTACATTCTTATGGCCGATGCTAGCACTTTCTAATATAGCTCAAGGTTCTGCAGCATTTGCTATTATGCTTGCTACAAAAGATGAGAAGATAAAAGGTCTTGGGTTGTCTTCTGGGGTTTCAGCTTACCTTGGGATTACTGAACCAGCTTTATTCGGAGTTAACTTACGGTTTAAGTATCCATTTATTATTGCTATTAGTTCATCAGCCATTGCAGGACTTTATATTTCTGCCCAAGGCGTACTAGCGAATTCTATTGGTGTAGGTGGAGTGCCAGGAATATTCTCCATTGTCTCCGATTACTGGTTAGATTTTACGATTGGTATGTTGATCGTTATTATTGTTCCGCTAGTGGTTACTTACCTGTATGCAAAGCGCAAACGTGATGTGTAAAATCTCAAAAGGAATCGGAGGGAGCTTAATATGACCGAACAACCTTGGTGGAAAAAGGCAGTCGTCTATCAGATTTATCCTAAAAGCTTTAATGATACATCAGGAAATGGTGTAGGCGATATCCAAGGGATTATTGAAAAACTAGACTATTTAAATACACTCGGGGTCGACGTTCTTTGGCTGACTCCGATGTATAAATCCCCTCAAAATGATAATGGATATGACATTAGTGATTATTATGGTATTCATGATGAATACGGCACGATGCAAGACTTTGAACGTCTACTTGATGAAACACACAAACGTGGTATGAAGCTAATTATGGATATCGTCGTCAATCATACCTCAACCGAGCACGAATGGTTTCAAGAGTCAAAAAAGTCAAAAGATAATCCTTACCGAGATTACTATATTTGGAAAGAACCTATTAGTGGAGGGCCTCCATCCAATTGGCAGTCTAAGTTTGGCGGGAATGCCTGGAAGTATGATGAGACAACTGGTCAATATTACTTACATTTATTCGATGTCACACAAGCTGATCTCAATTGGGAAAACGAAGAGGTACGCGGAAAAATTTACGAAATGATGCGTTTCTGGGGAGAAAAAGGTGTAGATGGTTTTCGACTAGATGTTATTAACCTAATTTCTAAAGATAAAAGTTTTCCTAACGACGACGGAACTGTTGCTCCTGGAGACGGGCGAAAATTTTACACGGATGGCCCGAAAGTTCATGAATATATGAAGGAAATGAATCGTGAAGTATTTGAACCTTATGACTTGATGACTGTTGGAGAAATGTCCTCTACAACCATTGATCACTGCATTCGTTATACGGCACCTGAGCGCAAAGAACTAAGCATGACATTTAATTTTCACCATTTGAAAGTTGATTATCCAAATGGAGAAAAATGGACAAAAGCACCGTTCGATTTCCAGCAATTAAAACAAATCCTTTCGACATGGCAGGAAAATATGCATAAAGGGAAAGGTTGGAATGCGCTTTTCTGGTGTAACCACGATCAACCTCGAGTTCTATCAAGGTTTGGGGATGATGAACGCTATCCAGAAAAGTCAGGGAAAATGCTCGCAACAACCATTCATATGATGCAAGGAACCCCTTATATTTATCAAGGGGAAGAGTTTGGAATGACCAATCCTAAATTTGAGTCAATGGATCAGTACCGTGACATCGAATCGCTAAATGCCTACGAGATCATGAAAGAAAAAGGTATGAATGAAACGGAAATCATGGAGATTTTGAAGCAAAAATCAAGAGATAATTCTAGAACGCCCGTACAGTGGAATGGAGAATCGCAGGCAGGCTTCACAGACGGAACCCCGTGGATACCTGTAGCCGACAATTATTACAAAGTTAACGCTGAAAAGGTAATGAAACAAGAGAACTCTATTTTCTCCCATTATCAACGGCTTATTGAGTTAAGAAAATCACATGACATCATTACTCACGGAGATTACAAGTGGATCGATCAAAACGATGAGCGGGTATTTGCATATACCAGACAGTGGGATGGAGAAATACTGCTAGTTGTCAATAACTTTTATGGAGAAGAAACGACGTTTGAACTTCCTAAACATGCTGATATTCAAGGTGAGCCAGAAGTTTTGATTAGTAATTATGAACAATCTATGACCAATTTTCGTGAATTTACATTACGTCCTTACGAGTCCGTCGTTTACCATTTTCACTCAAAGTGATAGGATAGTAGCGGTGATGAAAGCATGAAAAACAAATATCTTGTTATATATAATGATCTAGTTCAAATGATCCAGCAAGGAGAGTTTGTGTCAGGGGATACTTTACCCTCTGAACATGAGCTCTCCCAACAATTTTCCACCTCTAGAGAAACTATTCGTAAAGCCTTGAACCTTTTATCGCAGAATGGTTATATTCAAAAGGTTAGAGGGAAGGGGTCTGTTGTCTTAGACCATAATAAATTTGAGTTTCCTGTCTCAGGCCTCACAAGTTTTAAAGAAATATCAGATCAATTAGGTCAGGATTTTAAAACCGTTGTTCATGAGGTGTTTACTGAAACGGCTAATAACCAATTAAGGTCGAAGCTAAATTGCTCTAAAGACGTAAAGATTTGGAAGATCTCTCGTTCAAGGGAAATAAATGGGGAGCGAATAATTTTAGATAAAGATTTTATCCGGGAAGATATTGTCCCTGACATAACAAAATCGATAGCTGAACGATCTATTTATGATTACATTGAGAACGATTTAGGATTAGACATTAGTTTTGCTAAAAAGGAAATTGTAGTGGAATCAGTGACGGAAGAAGATAGAAGTTATCTTGATTTAAGAGACCATTCTCAGGTTGTAGTGATTCGTAGTTACGTGTACCTCGCAGATGCAACCCTTTTCCAATTTACAGAGTCTAGACATAGACCCGATAAATTTCAATTTGTGGATTTTGCCAGAAGAACCAAATAGTGAGGTGTAACAAATACCTATAAAAATTGCTCAGAGCTTTAATGCTCTGAGCAATTTTTTATATAGCTTGTTGAAGTTACGACTCCGATTGTTGGATTTGCCTTGTGGAGTTTGGGATCACGGAACAGCGAAGCGTCTATGGATCGTCTAGTTGAAATTAGTATATTATTTAATATTTTGTACTCAAAAAACCAACCCGTTCAAAAAATCATCGGTATTTTAAAATACAGTTGTTGTACATTTTAGATCAAAGAGGAATGACATAGGCTTGCTGAGAAAGAATATGTATGAAGTGAACAAACAACTGCACAATAGCTATTAATGGTTATGAGTGGGGGGATTTCGACAAAACTGTTACACTAGGGGATAATAAAAAAATAAAAGGTGGATTTGTATGTTTGTCATTGGTGCAACAGAAAAACTTAGTAAAGAGTTGAATAAGGAATTAGAAGACCCCGAAAAATATAACGAAATACCAGATATTAATAAGTGGCATGCAAATCTAATCACAATAAATAGAAGAAAATGCCTGATCATTATAAATAATGCAACGGGTATTAATTTAACGTTGTTTGGCCTTAGAAAACAACAATTTGATAATATTGAAAATGTCATAAAAGGTTCTCTGAAACAGTTGCTGCAACTTATCAAAGTAGAAGATGATATTATTAAACAATTGTTGGATGCCACTGATTCTTTTGTATATACGGAAACAGCTAACAGCCAGATACTTGACATGATGGATCAAGTGAAATTATTAGTTGAAGACTCAACAGAAGGGTTAAAGTATGAAGAAATTGATGCTGCAGAAATTAATTATATAAGCAATGCCGAACTAATGTACAATCTGATTAACAATCGTCCTATTGAATCATTACGTGAATATTTCAACCACTAAATCGTATCCCAAGGGGTACGATTTTTTTGTCGAAGTTGCCGCTTTTTATTAAATTAGATTTGCTGGAGATAATAAATTGTAGAGATTCTATGGTGATACTGTTCAATTGCCGATTTGCCTTATAAGAATCACTGCAATCTTAGAGATAGACAAAGATTTTACAAATTACCCCTAAGGGTATATAATGCTGTGTAGAAAGAATATATATTACGGAGGGATCGGTAATGTTTTTTAAATCATTTTTTGATGAAAACTTAGCTCAAATGTCGTATATGATAGGTTGTCAAAAGACAGGGGAGGCTCTTGTTATTGATCCTGCTCGGGATATCAGTCCTTATCTAGAAACAACTGAAAAAGAAGGATTTAATGTAACGAGTATTGCTGAAACGCATATCCATGCGGACTTTTTATCTGGATCACGAGAGCTTGCAAAAGAAACAGGAGGAAAGCTTTTCCTTTCAGATGAAGGGGACAACGATTGGAAATATGGATTTGCCAAAGAATACGAGCATGAATGGTTAACAGATGGTGATCAATTCTATGTGGGTAACGTTAAATTAGATGTTTTACACACTCCAGGGCATACCCCAGAGAGTTTATCATTCTTATTAACAGATGAAGGTGGCGGCTCTCATGTGCCTATGGGGATATTCACTGGCGACTTTGTATTCGTTGGGGATGTCGGTCGTCCAGACCTGCTCGAAAAAGCTGCAGGTGCATCCGGGAGTGCTAACGAAGGAGCGGAGCAAATGTTTCACTCCATTCAACGCATTAAGGAACTTCCTGATTATGTTCAACTTTGGCCTGGACATGGTGCGGGGAGTGCCTGTGGTAAATCGTTAGGAGCTGTACCTTCTTCCACCGTTGGTTATGAAAAAATAAATAATTGGGCACTTACGAGTGAGGACGAAAAACAATTTACTGAAGAATTACTTGATGGTCAACCTGAACCACCTAAATATTTTGCTATGATGAAGAAATTAAATAAGATAGGGCCGGCTTTGTTAGATGGGGATCAGGCTGTCCCTGAACTTAGAGTGGAGGACATTCAGGAGTTTACAGGCCAAGAAAATGTAATTATTGATACACGAGCTAAAGAAGAATTTGCAAGCGGCCACTTAGAGAAAACGTTGAATATACCTTTTAATAAATCATTTGCTAATTGGGCAGGCTGGCTCATTGATTATGATCAAGACATTGTTTTAATTAGTGATGAATCTGAAGTGCACAACATTCAGCAAACACTACAGTCAATTGGCTTAGACCGCCTTGTTGGATATATAAACCGTTACGAAATTGATAAAAAAGAATCATTAGAAACGTATGAAAATATAACCGCTGAACAGCTCGATCAGAAGTTTAAAAATCATAAAGACTATGTCATTGTGGATGTACGTACTCAATCAGAATGGGATGAGCAGCACATGGATGATGCACTTCACATTATGATTGGGACACTGCCTGACCGGTTAAATGAAATTCCACAAGGGAAAACACCTATAGTTCACTGCCAATCTGGCGTACGGTCAGCAATAGCAACAAGCGTCCTGCAAGCGAATGGCTATAAAGATGTATTAAATTTAACAGGAGGATTTAGTGCCTGGAAGGAATACGGTGGATCTGTTGCATAGTTCCTAAAAAAGCCTTGTTCAGAAGTTTTTCTGAACAAGGCTTTTTAAACTTTTTAATGACAAAAAAAGACCTTTGCTACTTGGGAGCAAAGGCTAATAAATTTATAGGTATAGGATTAGGGGAGGTGTTTATTAAAAAACACTAATAAATCATTAAACTTGAACTACTAAGGGCTGTGGCCAAGCATCTTCAGCACTATCATAAACTATCGGTGCAGCTGCTGAAGCAAGTAACGTAGATAAAACTAATACAGCTAAAATTTTCTTCATAAGAGTATCCCTCCTAATTGAGAATGTTTATTTAACAATTGAATTGCTAACCTTAGATAAGATGAAGACTTTTTATACATTCGCTGTTTCTCTAATAAATCAGCTAGAAACATAGAGTAGCGAATGATGTAAATATGATCTTTTTTCTCCTGAAAGTGAGGTATAACTTTGTTTTCTAAAAACTCACTTAAAGAAGGGTCATCGTTTATAATTTTTTTATAAAAAGAGAAGTGAATTTCATAAGTAAGTGATGGATATTTTGTTAATTCTTGTGCTCCCTTATGAATCCATTCTAAACATCCTTTATTATCACCTAATCTGTAATGTTCTAGAACTAGGCTATGCAAAGTGTTTAATAAAAAATCTTGTTTAAAAGTTGAGTCAAGATCATTGTACTTCAAACTAGTTATATAACTCTCAATGGCTGTTTTGTGATTCATTAAACGCGATTCTAAAGTACCGATGTTGATATACACTAGATTCAATTGATTACGGTTATTTGTTTGAAGAGCAATTTTTCTTGCTAAATGAAAGTTTTCCAAGGATTTAGCATAGTTCTTCAACCTGCTATAGTTAATCCCACGTACAATGTGACAATCCGCACTTTTTGATAAATCATAATGCGACTGATACATTTCTAAAGCTTGATCAGCATAAAATATAGATGCTGAGATATGGTTGGCTTGACTAGTACTCAAAGCAAGCAGATAAAATAGGTCACTAGTCTCCCAGCTTTCAATCACTATAGAAGAGCTGTAGTTTTTGGCTTCCATCAACTCTTGATAAGAATCATTAAAGTCACCTTTATAGTATTTAATGAGTCCCGTAATTAAATGGTAATAGAACTCCATTTTTTCATCAAAAGAATCTTTGTGATGTCGTAAATTTTCCCAAGTTTCATAAGCCTTCTCTACCTCACTTTCAAGAAGCAAGTAGCGAATGCGAAATAATTCAAAGAAAATATACATTTGATGATTTTCCAAAGTATTTTTTTGTTGAACAAGCTCATCTCTTAACTCTCGGGCATCTTCATGTCGCTTGAATACGATGGCTTCATACCATTCCTTCAGTTTTTCCTTAGAAGGATGGCTCAATGTAGACTCGTTAAAATCTAAGCCAAGCCGTTCGTAAAGCAATTCGAGAACCTCAACTGCAGGAACAGTCTGATCGTTTTCGATCTTAGAGAGGTAAGCTGCCGAAATGATGCCGTCTGCGAGCTGGTTTTGAGTTAATCCTTGTTTAACTCGATGAAATCGAAGCGCTTTACCATATTCCATTCTCCACACACCTAGTTGATCAACTATCGATTTGTTAGAAATTTCTTTCTTTCAAATCTATATTCAGAATACACGTTCGATGTGTTTTTTTCAACTATCTTCAAGGGTTTCCCAAGTCGGTCTTTTTTCATAGCTTAAGAGGGGTTAAAAAGAATCAACTTTCACAGGTTTATAAATAATTAATAGATTTCGCTTTCTAAAACTTCACTTTAACAATAGGAGTTTTTTTAAAAAACAGATTCCTTAAATATGAGTAAACTGACCTTTATAAGGGTATAAATGATATAGGATATTCTTTTTGTGTCAGAGTATTTAGAAGAAGGAGGAGTAGACGTGGGATATAATGTTACACAAAAGTTAATCAACGACCACTTGGTGAAGGGGGAATTAACACCTGGAGCTGAAATTGGATTGAAAATTGACCAAACATTAACTCAAGATGCTACTGGTACGATGGTCATGCTTGAATTAGAGGCAATGGGAATCAAAAGAGCTAAAACCGAAGCTTCAGCTCAATATGTAGACCATAATCTTATTCAGGAAGATAGTAAAAATCCAGATGACCATTTATTTTTGGAGAGTGCAGCTAAAAGATTTGGACTATATTTTAGTAGACCAGGCAATGGGGTCAGTCACCCTATTCATATGCAAAGGTTGGCTAAGCCTGGACAAACGTTACTAGGTTCAGATAGCCATACTTGCGCAAATGGTTGTATGGGAATGTTGGCAATGGGAGCTGGTGGAATTGATGTTGCTATGGCCATAGCCGGTGAGCCTTTCTTTGTGAAAATGCCCAAAGTATGGGGTGTTAAAGTTACCGGCGAGTTTCCGGACTGGGTAAGTGCTAAAGATGCAATTTTTGAAATGCTTCGTCGTCATGGAGTTAAAGGCGGAGTGAACCATGTGTTTGAATATTACGGTCCGGGATTAAAGAATTTAACAGCGATGGATCGTCATGTAATAGCAAATATGGGGGCTGAACTAGGAGCTACAGCAACCGTCTTCCCATCAGATGAAGAAACGAAGAGATACATGAAACTGCAAGATCGTGAAGATGAATGGATTGAACTAAAAGCTGATCAAGATGCGACGTATGATCGGCATGAAGAAATAAATTTATCTGAAATAGAACCAATGGTTGCGAAACCTTCTAGTCCGGGAAATGTTGTTCCGATTAAAGAAGTAGAAGGGGAGCCTATATATCAATCTTATATTGGATCTTCAGCAAATCCAGGTTATCGAGACTTTGCTATTGCCTCAAAAATTGTTGAGGGCCGTCATATTGCCGATGGGCTATCGCTTGATTTGAACCCAACATCTCGACAAATGTTAATTGACCTTTCTAAAGAAGGTCATATTGCTAATTTCCTACAAGGGGGGGCTCGTCTCCACCAGGCAGGTTGTAACGGATGTATCGGAATGGGACAGGCGCCGGCTTCTGGTCGGAATAGTCTAAGAACTACACCTAGAAACTTTCCTGGTCGTTCAGGAACGAAAGAAGATAGTGTCTATCTCTGTAGTCCGGAAACGGCAGCTGTGTCAGCTTTAACAGGGAAAATTACGGACCCAAGAAACGCTGGATTTGCCTATCCTAAAGTGCAGGAATTGGATCAGCCTACGATTGATACGAATTTATTGGACCGCCCGTTACCTGAAGAAGAAGCTTCAAAAGTAGAACTTGTAAAAGGTCCTAACATTGCATCTATTCCTAAAATGGATGAACTACCGAATGATATGGAACTCCCTATTTTATTAAAAGTAGGTGATGATATTTCAACAGATGAAATCTTAGCTGGTGGAGCTAGGGTTTTACCTTATCGAAGTAACTTACCTGAGATTAGTAAATTCACCTTTGAGATTGTAGATGACACTTATTATGATCGAGCTATGAATCAAAAAGAGGATGGAGGCCATGTCATTGTTGGCGGAACGAACTACGGACAAGGATCAAGTCGTGAACACGCCGCTCTGGCTCCAAGATATATGGGATTAAGGGTAGCAATTGTAAAAGATTTTGCCCGAATTCATTGGCAAAACCTAGTGAACTTTGGGGTTTTACCCTTCACCTTTGTTAACGATTCAGATTATGAAAAGCTTGAACAAGGTGATGTACTTACTTTCAAAGGTTTACGAGACAAAATTCATAAAGGGAATCAATTTGAAGCTGAAGTGAAGGGGAAAGGTGAGAAGATAAAAGTTGAACATGCTCTTTCCGATAGACAGATTGAAATGATGGAAAAAGGAGGCTTGATTAACTGGTTGAAAGATCGATTAGACAAATAAGAGAATTAAATAAGCCTATGGTGGATAACTTTCTCACCATAGGCTTATTTTTATTTTGATTGGCTTGTATCTAGAGGAGTCAAACTTGCTTCTATGCTTTCGCGTTGACTTTCTAAAAATGGTGGTAAGGCTAACCGCTCGCCTAAGTGATCCATATCTTCATCCGTTGCAAAACCAGGACCATCTGTAGCTAGCTCAAATAAAATGTGGTTAGGCTCTCTAAAGTAGAGAGATTTAAAATAAAAACGGTCAACAAGTCCAGAATTTGGGAAACCAGCTTTTTGAATAACCGTTCTCCACTTTTCTAATTCTTCCTCATCTTCAACTCGAAATGCAACATGATGGACACTGCCTCTTCCGGGTTTTTCTCTTGATAAATCTGTGCGTTCTTCAATATGCACTTCTGCACCGTTCCCGCCTTCTCCAGCTTCAAGTACGATCTGATTATCAATAGTACCAACTTCTCTGAAGCCTAATATTTCGGTGAGGACTTGTTTTGTTGGAACAGCATTTGCCACCGTTAAGTGGATGGGGCCAAGACCAGTAATTCCATTTTCAGATGGAATAGAATTCCCTTTAAATGGATCCCCTGCAGGTACACCGTAATTATTTTCATCTGAAACAAGCCTTAATCGTTGACCTTCTGGATCCCGGAAACCTAATACTTTTCTATTTAAGTGTTCTTCGATCGGATCTTGATCAATTTCAAATTGTGTGAGTCGTTCTTGCCAAAATTGTAACGCTTTATCATTTTTCACACGTAAGGATGTAGTTGAAATACTGTGTGTACCTTTATAAGTTGTACCAGCTCTTGGAATTTCAAAGAAAGTTAAGTCTGTTCCTGGATTACCTTTTGCATCAGCATAAAATAAATGGTACATGGAAGTATCATCCTGATTGACTGTTTTCTTAACTAATCTCATACCTAATATATTCGTATAAAAATCATAATTTTGTTTAGCGTTAGCTGTAATGGCAGATACGTGGTGGATTCCTTTAATTTGCATATCTTATTCCTCCTCGTAGATTATAAAAAAACAATCTCGGATTCGAGGTAATTTTACATGCTTGTAATTTGTTTGTCAATTTTACCCTATAAAAAGGAAAAAGCGAATTATCTATAAATTCGCTTTTGCACCTTGCTTATACTTTTCTCTTCTTTTAATTTCTGCATGTATCCACTGAATGAATTCCTGGTCTAAGTTTAATTCTACTGCTCTTCGATAGGTTATCATAAGGGTACGAAGAGAGAGGTGTTCTAACTTCATTGGAAAAGCTCCTTTACTTAAGTTGAAAGTTCAGTAGCTACAGTGGCTACACCGATTATTTGTTTAGAATCGTTTAAAATCGGCTGACCAAATACATCATAGTTGATAAGTCCGTCTGATAAGGGGAAGGAGATTTCTCTACGCACAGAAGATTTAGAATCGATTACTGCTCGCTTTAGGTTCATAAGCTGAGTGGTTCCTTCATTGATATCCAGTTGATCATCCCTTTTTCCGATTACATTTTCTATATTGAAATCAGGATGCGAGTTAAATATCCAAGTATATTTCAAATCTAAATCACAATGAGCAACAATTATAGGAGAATTAGTTAGAGCAGTTACGAATGGTTCACTTATGTGCTCTGAGAAAAATAAAGATGTGCTCACATGGAGGAAGCCTGCGATTTGCGAAGCTACAGTCATACTAGGGTTTCTAGTACAACTTTCAATTTGAGCATAGTAAGCACGATCGATATGTGCGCCATCTGCGACTTGCTGTTGTGTGAATTTCTTTTCTTTTCTAATTTGAATAAGCCAGTCTCTCATCTGTCATCACCTTAATATATCTATAGTATTCAGTATACTTATTCGCATTCGTCCACACAGTATCCTTGTGGCAGATTGCAACAAGTGATGTGCGTATTATTATTTTCCCTTTTGCAAAATTTATAATTCCCTCTTAAAATACTTTAAGGACAGGGTTTGCAGGCAGATTCAGCAATAGATTGAAGAGGATAAAAAAATATGGACTAATCAAGAAATAGATTTTCTGCTATGATAGTTCAGGCTGCTAAGTTTTAAACAACTCGTTGTAAAAGGAGGAAGAGAGATGCCTATGCCCTATGAGCTATTAAATGTCATTGCTGTGAGTGCCTTTGCTTTTAGTGGAGCGATTGTAGCACTAAGCGAGAGGTATGATATTTTTGGTACCTTTATTTTAGGAATAGCCACTGCATTCGCTGGGGGGATTATTCGAAACATAGCTTTAGACGTACCTGTGGTTCACGTGTGGGAACAGGGCTATCTTTTCTATGTTGCTCTTATAACAATAAGTATTGTATATATATTTCCAAAGAATTGGGTGATGTTTTGGGATCGATGGAATATTTATTTAGATGCGGTAGGTTTATCGGCATTCGCTTTGCAAGGGGCTGTGTTTGCAATTGGTAATGGATTCCCCCTTGGAGGAGTAATCTTTTCTGCCATTTTAACGGGAGTAGGTGGAGGCGTTACGAGGGATGTGTTAGCACAAAGGCGTCCTATGGTGCTTCATCAGGAAATTTATGCGGTGTGGGCATTAGCTTCGGGTCTGTTAGTAGGTGTTGGTGTGATTCAAATAGATAGTGGCGTTCAAACCTATGCTTTGTTTATACTAATAATGGGTTGCCGTGTCCTTTCTTATCATTTAGGTTGGCACCTGAGATTTAGGGATTTATATAGACTTTAAAAGACAAAACACGTTTCTTATTAAAGGTAAGTGGTTCCGTTGTTAGTAACCAAGAAAGGGGATAAGGGGAACGATTCTCTTTACCATTATTGAAATGAACGGAACCGTCACTAAGAGTGAAAATGGAATATATGAAAGATTATTATTAGCGTTAACGTGCATTCGACCGTAAATCAGCAAAAAGATAGCCTTCTGAATAAATAAGAAGTCTAGTCCAAAAATAAAATGGAGCATCAAATGGCTTTGCCAATTCATGCTCCATTTCCAAATACATTTTTAATGCTCAACAGATTACTTTAAAGGAAACAAGTTTTCACAATAATTATTGTCGAAATAAGTCACCTGATAGGTAACGTTCTCCAGTGTCAGGGGCTATTACTACAACAATTTCCCCTGGTTTTTTTTGTTCAGCGACTTTCATAGCTGCCCAACAAGCTGCACCACCAGAGGTTCCTAATAGTAAACCTTCTTCGCGGGCTAGCCGACGAGTAATGTCGTAAGCATCTTCATCAGTAACTTGGTAAATCTCATCGTAAATGTCTTGATTTAGAATGGAAGGGATAAACCCTGGGCTTGTCCCAACTAGTTTGTGTTTTCCAGGCTTCCCACCAGAAAGGACGGGTGAGCCTGATGGTTCTGCAACGTGGACAGTAGCCTCTTTGAAATGCTTCTTAAGTTCTTCCCCTGTACCTGTTACGGTTCCTCCTGTACCTGCAGTAGAAACAAAAGCGGAGAGGGGTTTTCCAAGTTCCTCCATAGCTTCAATAATTTCTGATGCTGTTGTATGTCGGTGAGCATCAGGGTTCGCAACATTCTCAAATTGCATAGGCATATAAGAACCTTTAATTTCCTTCACGAGTTCTTTAGCTTTGGCGATTGCTCCGGGCATTTTCTCATCTCCTGGAGTCAGTACAATTTCAGAGCCATAAGCTTTTAATAAATTAATCCGTTCTTGAGTCATTGTATCTGGCATAACTAGTATGGCCTTATACCCACGAGCAGCGGCATTCATAGCGATTCCAATACCAGTGTTTCCACTTGTAGGTTCAATGATAGTAGAGCCTTCTTTTAAGTAACCGTCTTTTTCAGCTTGAACGATCATATTGTAAGCTGCTCGATCCTTCACGCTACCGCTCGGATTGAAGCTTTCTAGTTTTAGATAAATATCAGCCCCATTTTCAGGAGATAATTGGTTTAATTTTACAATCGGGGTATCTCCAATCAATTCGGCGATGTTGTTTACGACGCGCATGAAGTCACTTCCCTTTTCTGTATTCTTTACACTATTTTATCATAGGCTCTTGCTAAATCTGAAATCGTATGTTTGAAATAGACGCAACCACATTTTACTTGGTTGCGTCTTGGTCTTGAAGTTCACTTTCTGCTAAAGCTTCTGCGAAACTAAACGATCTTTCAGGGAAGGAGATCTTAAAAGCTAGTTGATCAGAATTTAAATTAAATCGATCGACTTTTATATCAAAGTTGCTTTTGGTATCCATTTGAGTTACCGCTACATAAATATTCTGTTCATTTGGGCTAACCGTAACCCATTCAGGGAAGTTATAATTATCTGCTACAAACTCCATAACCTTTTTATTGGGGAGAGGGAGTTGTCCTAATGAAATTCTTTCCTGTTCCAGTACTAAGTCTCCATTGTCTTGGACCACTGGATTTAATTCTACTTTGATAGGGATTGTTTGTTCAAATGCTCGAATATTTCCAGCTAAGGTGACGTTACGGTCCAAAGAAACGGAATAGTCAAACACAGTTTGTGTTGATGAAATTTCACTTAAATATTCATTAGCCAGTTGTTCAAGGTTCTTCTTTGTTGAGACAACTGTAAATTCAGCTTCTGTGTCTTTCTTTTCCCTATCGACGTTAACAAGTGTATAAGAACTAGGTAAAAAAATAAGCGAAAGAAGCCAAACTACAATAACTAGATTAATGACCGCTAATATAAAAAAGGATGATCTCCATCTATTTTTCAAAAACATTTGTTTTAACATAAAGCATTCCACCTGTATTATTGCTCTATTTCTTCTCTAATATATTCTAACACGCGCTCAGCCATTTGTTTATATCCTTCTTCATTGGGGTGGAAGTGATCACGATCCCATAACAGTTCTTTTTCACGTCCTTCAAAAACATCATAGATCGGGATAAACGATGCGTTTTCATGATCGTCAATTACTCGTTCACTGACATCATTCCATTCAGACATAATTTGTGCGAGAGCTGGAATGTTTTCAAAGTATTGATTGAAAGGATTGTATAAACCAATTAGATAGATGGAAGCATTTGAGTTGGATTCCTCAACTTTTGATATTATTTTTTCAAGCTGGGCTTGGTATTCTTCTCGAGCAGGGGAAAAATCGTTATAACTTAGACTTGTAAAATTATTTTCCACTACTTGTATGACATTATTGGCACCAATCGTTATAAGGACTACATCAGCTTCTTCTAACGAAGAGGAGATTTCCTCAGAATCCATCCGAGTGAGTAGTTGATCAGTTCTATTTCCGCGTTTTCCAAAATTATCAATTGTAAAGTTTGCTGTTGCATCGTTTTCATTAACTGT
Organism: Halobacillus seohaensis; assembly: GCF_042663045.1. Taxonomy (NCBI): domain Bacteria; kingdom Bacillati; phylum Bacillota; class Bacilli; order Caryophanales; family Bacillaceae; genus Halobacillus; species Halobacillus seohaensis. Next base: position 26,990 of record NZ_JBHSZV010000028.1, read on the forward strand.
ATCTTCCAAAACACCTATATAGCCACCATTTTCTGTGCTATCACCTACACCTTGGGTAAGGGAGTCACCTATTGCTACAACCTCTAAGTCATCACGGATAAAGAGATTTCGCGCATTATCAAGGACACTTGAGAAAACTTCACGTATACCTTCACTTACTGCTTCTTCGCTTTCTTCTTCTTCCTCTTCCTCTGTATCTATGGGATCTTCTTCATTGCTATACTCTTGTTCGGATTGTTCATTCGTATTTTCAGAAGTGGTTTCACTTTGTTTGTCGATCGGGTCATTGATGACGGTGACCATAATAATTGCTAGGAGAGATAATGCAAAGATCATGAGCGCCAACCATTTAAAATATTTCAATATGATCACACCTGTTGTTTTATGAGTTATCATTAGTCTATAGATAATTTTATGAATTAGATCAAATACCTTTTAACGTTTATTATAGCATGTATGACTATAAAATAGACATTCGAAATTCTAAATTTAGAGTTGTCGGTAAATTAAAAGGAATATATATGAGGGGGCAACATTATGCCTGAACATATGAGTGTTTCTGTTAGAGAATTGATGGAGTATGTGTATAGAGGCGGCAGTATTGATGATCGTTTTCGCAGCCACAGTTCTATGGTGGAAGGAACATTAATTCATCAAGCTGTTCAAAAAGAATATAAAGACTCCGATCAGAAAGAAGTAGATTTACAATATCAGTATCTGATCGATGAGGTCTCCCTGAATATCCATGGTCGATGCGATGGACTTTTACAATTCTCAGATGGGCCTGTAATAGATGAGATTAAATCCACCTCCCGCTTGCTTGAGGAAATTTCAGAGGAGAGTTATCCGATTTATTGGGCGCAGGCTAAAGGATATGCTTATATATATGCAGACAAGGAAGATTTAGAAGAGATACGTGTACAACTTACCTATGTGCAAAAACAAACAAAAGAAAAGAAGCGCTTCATGCATGTATTTGCTAAAGCGGATCTTGAGTTATTTATGCAAGATACGGTCGAAGAGTATATGTCATATGCGAGAATATTATTACACATACGAGAACAGAAAGAAAAATCAATTCCAGAATTCTCCTTCCCGTTTCCTGGTTATCGAAAAGGTCAACGTAAACTAGCTGGTGCAGTTTATCGAACTTCGCAAGAGAAGAGGAATTTATTTGCGCAAGCACCTACGGGAATTGGCAAAACGATTTCTACTCTATTCCCAGCCATAAAATCCATGCAACTAGGAGAACAAGAAAGAATTTTTTATTTAACTGCAAAAACAGTCACAAGGATGACAGCAGAGGAAGGTTTGCAATTGATGGAGGAGAGTGGCTTAAATCTTAGATCAGTCACCATAACAGCAAAAGATAAAATTTGTTTTAAAGAAGAAACGATCTGTCAGCCTGAACACTGTGAGTTTGCTGCTGGCTACTATGATCGTATTAATGGGGCTATTGTCGATATATTAAGAAATGAAACACAAATGACGAGGTCTGTTGTAGAAACTTATGCAAGAAAGCATAAAGTTTGTCCATTTGAATTTTCATTAGACTTGTCTGACGTGGTTGATATTGTTATTTGTGATTATAATTATATTTTTGATCCGAGAGTATCTCTTAAACGATTACTTCCGGAACACAAAAAGAAAACAACCTTGCTAGTTGATGAGGCGCACAATCTTGTAGAACGAGCGAGGAGTATGTATTCAGCAACGATCTTTCAAAATTCATACTGGGAAATGGAAGATCAATGGAAGGAGACAAATGAAAAGCTCGCTCAAACAGCTAAAGCTGTGCGAAAGGACCTAGAAAGTATTAGTCATAATGAACATGAAAGTACAATAGAAGCTATTCCTGGGGACCTAGAAGAAAATCTAGAACGCTTCGTCTACCGAGCTGAATTTGAATTAAAGGAACAGAACGATGGAGAAAAAGGGGAAGCCCTTTTGGATTGTTATTTTTCCACTCAGAACTTTTTAAAAATTCTAGCTTTAGTGGACGATCATTATGAGTTTATCGTCACAAACTCACAGGGGAATAAGTCTTTGAAATTATTTTGTTTAGATCCTTCTCATATTTTGGAAAGAGTCACACGGCCATTTCGATCTAGTGTGTATTTTTCTGCCACACTATCCCCGTTTGCTTATTATAAGGATATGTTAGGAGGGCAAGATGATGATTATATATTGCGACTGCCTTCCCCTTTTCAGCCTGAACAAATCGAAGTAATGATTTCTCCTCTCTCTACTCGGTTTAAAAACAGAGAGCAGACAGCCGAAAGACTTGCAGAACTTTTATATAACCAAGTGAAGAAACAACACGGTAACCACCTGTGCTTCTTTCCATCCTACCAATATATGAATATGGTTTACCATCATTTTAAGAAGTATGGTGATATTGAATCAGTTGCACAAGAACATGGGATGACAGAGGAGAGGCGAGATGACTTCTTAGCCCAATTCGTTTCTGGAGGACAGTTAGTTGGCTTTGCGGTTCTTGGAGGTATTTTTTCAGAAGGGGTTGATTTAAGGGGGGATAGGTTAAATGGTGTTGCTGTTGTTGGTATAGGAATAGCTCCGCGTAGTTTTGAAAAAGAATTAATAAACACCTACTTCACTAAACGTGGGGAAAATGGATATGATTATGCTTATGTGTATCCAGGTATGAATAAAGTAATGCAAGCTGGGGGAAGATTGATTCGTTCTGAAGAGGATCACGGTATTATTCAGCTTATTGACGATCGTTTTCTTTCAAATAAGTATACAAAATTATTGCCAGAAGAATGGAGATCCTTCCGTATCATCCGATAGTAATTTCCCGGGAAATATGTAAATAAATGTTGGAAAATAAAAAGGAATACTGCACAAAACTAAGTAGTTACGATATCGTGGAGAAAATCTAAAATAACAGGTGAAATAACATACTTAAACACACAATGTTTAGCACCAAAAAGAACAGTATATTTTCTTGTTAAACTAAATCCCCGGATTGTTTAATAAAAGAATGGCGGTTCCGTTGCTTTTCATCGAAGAATGGGAGATGGGAAACCAAACCACTCGCTTCCCGCGGGAGTCTCGCCGTTTCCCATACCCCATGACTATGAAGAGTGGAACGGAACCTTTTTTGTGAAAATCGGGGGTGCTGTGTGAATATTGTTATTTGAAATGATCTACTTGTGCCATGAAATTGATCCACTTCTGCCATTAATAGATCCTGTGTTATAAATCCAGAAACGGTCTTCACAAGAAGAGGTGGTGATGATAGGCATACACACCAGGTAAGCCCCTCGCTGCCGTTTATGGCCTGAAATTATTTCCGCAGAGGCTTTTTAAAGGTCCTTTAATAGGTACACTTCATATAAACACGCTACCACACCCGATTTTTAACATGGCTCAATAGATCTTGTGTGATGGCCATATTCCCTAGTCTGTATCAGCCTTCAATTGGCGTTATATCAGATATCTCATGCTTTAACAGGAACGATAGAATAGTACGATTCCGATGGAAATATACGGAAAGGGGCGATTCCTTCCCTGCCGCCCCTTTCTCCACACAATCATTTCGGAATCGAATCTTCAACAATCCTTCATAGAATCTACAATTTCCACTTGGTCTATAAAAATCAACATAGCAAATAGCATACCAATTAACATAGTAATTAGCACGTTGACCACATCTATTGTCATTATGTTATTTGGGTTGCAATTTTGTATAATAATTCACGTGTTATTACCCCGTAACCATGAAATTTGGTCTGCTTATTACAGTGCTATTTCGTATGGTTCTCCACCGAAACTGAACTACTTAGCACAAAACACCACTTAGACAAGCTGGTTGATTAAAGTTGATCCCCGCCGAGGGTCAACTTTTTTATTAGGTGCTGAAGCTTGCTACAATACAAGTACATAAAGAAAGTGGGTGAACGGCATATATGAAAAATCTTGTCTGGATATTGATTTTACTAGTTGTGGCCTGTCAGGAGACAGAAGAAGGGGGCCCGAACCTGCAACCTGAAGAAGAGGGAAATGAAAGTGATTCACAGGAAGAATTTACTGAGTTAACTACAAGCCTTGAGTCGCCTTGGGATATTGAAAACAGTGGAGATACTATTTTTATAAGTGAGCGCGAAGGGACGATTGCGCGGATAGAAGAAGGTGAGGATTTAGAAAGAGAGCCGGTAGAAACGGAAAAAAATATTACCCAAATAGGAGAGGGAGGTCTCCTTGGTTTAAAACTCCACCCGGGTTTTGCAACAAATCAACATGCTTTTGGTTATCACACGTATGAAGAAGAAGGTGAGGTCTATAACCGGTTAATAAAATTGGAGTATAAAGATGGTCAATGGTTGGAAATAGAAGCTCTACTTGAAAAAATCCCCGGTAATAATTATCACAATGGGGGGAGAGTTGAGATTGGACCTGATAAACTCATATATATTACGACTGGTGATGCCCAAAACGAATCTCTGGCACAGAATAAGGAAAGCTTGGCGGGGAAGATTCTACGATTGGACTTTAATGGAGATATACCGGAAGATAATCCTAACCAAAATTCATATGTGTATAGTTATGGTCACAGAAATCCACAAGGTTTAGGGTGGAGTGAGCAAGGTGAACTGTTTGCTTCTGAACATGGACCTTCGAATCATGATGAAATTAATAAAATTGAACCAGATCAAAACTATGGCTGGCCTATTATCGTTGGAGAAGAATCTAGTGAAGGGATGCAGGAACCTCTTTTTCAAACCGGGAATGATACGTGGGCTCCTTCTGGTTTACTAGTTTATGATGATCATCTTTACGTAGCTACTTTAACTGGACAATCAATACGTACTCTAGATCAACTAGGAGAGAATCCGCAAGTTGTTACAGACCAATACGGCAGGGTTCGTGATGTTGAGACAATAGATGAATCCATTTATTTTATTACGAATAATACAGATGGACGCGGTAATCCTGATAGTAAAGATGATCGGCTCATACGATACAAACCTTAATAAAAGAGCGTGATAAACTTTTGAAGGTTATCACGCTCTTTATTGAGGCATTTAATCTTCTGAAATAAGCGCGCCATGTACGAAAACCATTATAGCGAAGCAGATGAACGCAAATAACAATACTGTTCCGCCAACTATAAAGAAGATGGTATTGAAGGTCTCCATGCCAGCAACAGGTTGGGTGTAATATAGCCACATACCTGAAGTTAGTCCGAAAACACCTATAAAGGAGCTCCATACGTGGAAAGTAGCTAATTTTGAGTGTTTTGGAATCGAGAATACTTTATAAAAAATAGCGAAAGCAAACAATGACAGCCAACCAACCACTAAAATGTGTGCATGGATAGCGCTTAGCTGATAGCCGCCTCCGCCAGCCATATGAGAACCCATAAAGGCACCGATTAAGGCGAAAATTGCTGAGACTCTAACGAAAAATCTTGTACGATCCATGGAAAAACCTCCATAATTTGTTTATCTCCCGTTATTATACAAAACGCTTCACTTAAAAGAAATGATTGTGAAGAAATGTCAGAAAAGGTTCATCAATTCACCCTTATTTGGAAGGAAAGGTTTTTTAATATATGATAAGTAAGGAATAGAATTTTAAAGGAGCGATTTTACATGGAACAACGATTACAAGCATTTTCCACATATTTAAATAAACAAAACATTGATGTAGCTTTCTTGAATTCTCCGGAAAACGTTTTTTATTTAACCGGATTTCATACAGACCCACATGAGCGGCTACTTGGTCTTCTTGTGTTTCCAAAAGCTGATCCAATTGCTGTTTTGCCAGGAATGGAAACAGGTCAAATTCGTGATGCAGGCTGGACTCATGAGGTGATCGGTTATGCAGACCATGAAGATCCCTGGGCAATGATGGCCGGAAAGATGGAAGAAAAGGGTATATCCAATGTGAAGTCAGTTGGTTTTGAGAAGCAAGTGTTGTCTTATGGACGGAGTGAGTCTTTACTAAGTCTGTTTGAAGAGGTAGCTATTGAGGATGTAGAAGATGAATTGAATGATATGCGTGTAGTTAAAGATGACCGAGAAATAAGCATTATGCGTGAGGCAGCTCAATTGGCTGATTATGGTGTTCAAGTAGGTGTGGAAGCCTTGCGTGAAGGGATAACTGAGATGGAGGTGCTCGCGACTATCGAATACCAGTTGAAGAAAAAAGGTGTCGCTGAAATGTCCTTCTCAACTATGGTGCTATTTGGTGAGAAATCCGGCCAGCCCCACGGTAACCCTGGAGATCGCCCGCTCAAAAAAGGTGACTTTGTTCTTTTTGATTTAGGAGTTGTATGGAAAGGATACACTTCTGACATTACCCGTACTTTTGCATATGGAGAGGTTTCTGATGAGCAACGTGCGATCTATGAAAAGGTTCGAGAAGCATTACAAGCTTCGTTAGCCATTAGCAAACCGGGAACTAGAATTGGTGACCTTGATCAAACAGCAAGAGATGTGATAACCGAAGCGGGATACGGTGAATTATTTCCTCACAGGATCGGCCACGGACTAGGGATCAATGTTCATGAGTTTCCTTCCATGAGTCATCTGAATAATGGAATTCTTAAAGAGGGGATGGCATATACGATAGAGCCTGGTATTTATGATCCTGCATTAGGTGGAGTTCGTCTAGAAGATGATGTACTCATAACTAAAGACGGTTATGAAACGTTAACTAAAACCTCTACAGAGTTAAAAATCATCAAGTAATAGCAAAGGCCTGAAATCAACCTACGATTTCAGGCCTTTTTTATACGGGAAATTGTGTGGTACCTGGTACCGCACAATTTCCGTTCTACGCCGCAAGACCTATTCTAAAATATATCTCAGGCTCATTACGATAAATCTGTATTATCGATATGATGGAATCAAGGAATTAATAAGGAGGGAAAAAGAAATGAAGAAGTTTTTACTTTTTGTAGCAGCGCTTGTGGCACTTGGTGTCCTTCTGGCTAACTTAGGTCCAATGATCTTGTTAGGAGTTAGCGTGTGGCTACTTTATGTAGTGTTTAAAAAATTCATCAAAAGTGATTCTACAGTAGGTAAAGTGGCTTGGGTCATCCTTGGCCTGATCATATTAAGTGTTGCAGTTTCAAACATTTATGCAGTCATAGGACTAGCTGCAGCTTATGCGATTTATCTCATTTATAAAAACTGGACAACTCATGACGATGCGGATCAAATAAGTCAAGCTCGTTCAAGCGACCCGTTTACGAATTTTGAAAAGCAATGGGCAGAATTAAACAAATAATAAAGGAGAGGTTCTTGTATGACTAACTTATTTACAAGGTTGAAAGATTCAATTACAGCAGATTTCCATGAAGTTTTAGATCAAAAGGAACAAAAAAATCCAATTACCATGCTTAATCAGTATTTACGTGAAAGTGAGAAAGAAACAGAAAAGGTTCGCAAGCTTGTTGAACGTCAGTACCGTTTAAAAGACGAATTTGCTCGTGAGTATCAAAAGTCTCAAGACATGGCGGACAAGCGTAAGCACCAGGCTGAAGTGGCACAAAAGGCTGGGGAAGAAACGATGTATGAATTTGCTTTGAAAGAGCAGCAAGAATACGAAGCACGAGCAGATCGCTTGAAAGATTCTCGTTTAGAGGCTATTGAACAGTTAGAAACATTGGAGCAAAAATATGAACAAATGAAGCACAAACTTAAGGACATGTATCTTAAACGTATGGAATTAATGGGGAGAGAAAACATAGCACGTGCTCATCATCGTATGAATCAAGTGATAGAAGATTCAGCGGACAAGCCATACTCAAGATTTGCCGAGATGGACCGCTATATTGAAGATTTAGAGTATAAAGTGAATAGTTCTTACTATCGTAATACATTCGATGGAAAAGTCGCTCAACTTGAAAAAGAAATGAAGGAAAAAGAGAATATTACGGCTCAGTAAAAATCATGATATGATTAAAAGACGCAGGGATCCTGCGTCTTTTACCATAAAAAAACAAAAAAATTACTTATAGAAAGGAGGATCCACTATGTTAAAAAGAATGTCTACAGATACATTTAATATTATTTTAATCATAGGAGTGATCCTCCTTATTTTAGAGATTGCTTTCTTTAACGGTGGTTTAATATTTTCTGTGATTTTTTCTTCTGTACTTATTTATTTCGGCTGGAAAAAATACAAGAAATTTTGGGCGAAAATTATGTTTTGGATAGGGGCAATTAGTCTGTTTTTTACAGTCCTTAACATGATGGCTGTTCGTTTTCTTATAATTGCAGCTGTTGTTTTATTTATTAGACATTACTATCGTTCCAAAAGTGAACCTGAACGTATTGAACCTGTCATAATGGAAGAAGAATTTCCAGATACAGAAGGAAAACCGTTGATCAAACAAAAGTTTTTCGGAAGTGAAGCGACGCCAGATCGTCCATATAAGTGGCGTGACATCAATATTCAAGGGGGGATTGGCGACCGTATTGTCGACTTGAGTAACACGGTTTTGCCCCAGGATGAAGCGGTTATTTCTATCAGACATTTTGTCGGTAATGTTCTTATATATATTCCGTATGAAGTAGAAGTCTCCATTCATCATAGTGCGATTTTCGGCAGAGCCGGTATTTTTCAATATCGAAATAAAAAACTGATGAATCAAGTAGTTAGCTTCCAAACTCCAAGCTATACGTTAAATAAGCCTCGTATCAAGATTATCACTTCGATCGCTTCAGGGGATTTAGAGGTGAAGCGAATATGAGTACTTGGCAAAAGCAAATGCTCATTAGTACGGTTGTATGCCTGCTCTTGGCGTTTCTGTTATTAGCTGTTACATTTATTGCCTTTCCCATGGAAAATTGGTCCGATTTGTGGACGATTAAAATTCTTGATTTGCCCTATGTTTTCCTAGTGTTAGTTCTAGCTGGGACAGTGGGTTTGACTTTTGGAGTGGGGCAGGCGTGGTTTTCTCGAAAAAAATTCCATTATATTGAACATCAGCTTGATGAAATTTCTAAGGGTAACTCAGTGTTATATGATGGGGAGGATTATAGAGAGGTCTCCCATATTGAGGAAAAAATGAAGCAAATTGAATTAAAGTTTTCTGAACAAGCTGAGACAGCTCAGCGCTTAGCGACTGAGCGTGCCAAAGAACGTGAAAAAAGCCTTCAGGAGGTAGTCATCCAAGAGAGAAATCGTCTAGCCAGAGAACTCCATGATTCAGTGAGTCAACAACTGTTTGCCGCTTCGATGCTTATGTCAGCAATTAACGAAAACGAGAGCCTCGAGCGAGATGCGGACCTTAAACAACAGTTGTCTATGGTTGAAAATATGATCCATCAATCCCAGTTAGAAATGAGAGCCCTTTTATTACATTTACGTCCTGTTGCATTGAAAGGTAAAACTTTATCTGAGGGATCTAAAGAGTTATTAGCAGAATTAACACAAAAAGTCCCTATGCAAGTAGACTGGACGGTTGAGGCATTGACACTAGATAAAGGCATTGAAGATCAGTTGTTTAGAATCTTACAGGAGGCTGTTTCTAATACGCTGCGTCACGCAGAAGCTAACTCACTTCAAGTAATGCTCATTAAACGAGATGAACATATTATATTGCGTATTGTAGATGATGGAGTTGGTTTTGAAGTGGAAGAAGCGAAAACGAGCTCTTATGGTCTACAAAATATGAAGGAACGAGCCTTTGAAATTGGAGGAGCCTTAAAAGTCATTAGCTTAAAAGGTGAAGGAACAAGACTAGAAGTTAAAGTCCCGGTTTTGAAAAAAGGAGAGGAAACATCTTGATTACAGTATTGTTTGCAGATGATCATGAAATGGTTCGTATTGGAGTATCCGCTTACTTATCGGCGCAAAAGGATATTAGTGTAATAGCGGAGGCAAATGATGGTGGAGAAGCAATAGGCTTAGCTTTAAAACATCGTCCAGATATAATACTGATGGATCTTGTAATGAAGGAAATGGATGGAATAGAGGCAACGCAGCAAATCATTGATCAATGGCCTGAAGCAAAAATTATTATTGTGACTAGCTTTATCGATGATGAAAAAGTATATCCTGCTTTAGAGGCTGGTGCTACTAGTTATATGTTAAAAACTTCAAAGGCTGGAGAAATTGCAGAGGCTATTCGTTCTACATATGCTGGACAATCCATTTTAGAACCTGAAGTAACTGGAAAAATTATGAATAAAATGCGATCTCCTCAAATTTCCCCACTCCACGATCAACTAACGGCTCGAGAGAGGGAAATATTACTACTGATGACGGAAGGGAAAACTAACCAGGAGATTTCTGATGAACTTTTTATTGCTTTAAAAACAGTAAAGGTTCATGTTAGCAACATTCTTGGGAAATTAGACGTACACGACCGGACACAAGCTGTGATTTATGCATTTAAACATAACCTTACTAAGTAAATAGCCTTCACCTAGAATAGGTGGAGGCTATTTAGTTATAAGCACCCATAAAAGTGCAGCCAATAACACTAGATAAAAGATCATTAGTTTTTTATAGGCTCTTTTCATGTGTTTCACCTACTTTGGGAGTCCCTTTTTACTTTGCATAAACTGGATGCTAAAGTTTCATCGGATTACAGTTAGAGATAATAGCGAAATTAACTGTCTGTAATAAGAGATTGGACTAAGCGATTTATTTCGCTGTTAACTAATCTTGCGAGGTTCAAATAAATAGAAGTTTTACTATATCTTATGTAAGAAAAAAGGATCGATGAATTAAAGGCTTGTTTTCTATAGTTTGGGGAATAACAAGGAAGAAGAGGTGATATCAATGAATTGGGATAATCCTTTATTTAAATCACTCAGTTGGTCCGGGGAAATTACGAATCGTGAGCAAAAAGAGAAAGTTGCTAAATTAGTTAGTGAGAAAGTGTCAAAAGGTGATGTTATAGGGGTAGGTTCAGGCTCTACAGCCCTTTTGGCATTAGAATCTATATCTAAACGAGTGAAGGAGGAAAAACTTCAAATAACAGCAATTCCAACCTCTAAAGAAGCGGCCTTACATTGCAATTATTATGATATTCCAACGACTACACTCTTAGAATCCCGGCCAAATTGGGGGTTTGATGGAGCGGATGAGGTGGATGAGAAACTGTGCTTAATCAAAGGTCGCGGAGGTGCGTTATTTGCTGAAAAGTTAGTAATGGCAAGTTCTTCTAAAACTTATATACTAGTTGATGAGAGTAAGTTTGTGAGTAAACTAGGAGAAAAATATGCTGTCCCTATTGAAGTTGACCCACGAGCTATTCATTTAGTGGAATCTGAACTAATTAAGAATTTTAATCCCTTGTTGGTAAAACTGCGGATGGCTAATGCTAAAGATGGGCCTGTTATAACCGAAACAGGAAATTTATTAATGGATGTTAAGTTTCAAGAAATTACTCCTCTGATGGAACAACAGGTTAAAGCGATTCCAGGGGTTATTGAATCAGGCCTATTTCTAAATTATTCTGTAGAAATTTTATCTTTATAAGCCCAATTATCTAATAATCATTGGTATGTTCTCATACTTTTTCTATAATAGAAGTATATCCTTCCATCATAAAGGGGAATCACTATGGGACTTCCAGCTAGTTTGACATACCACGATGAGCGTTACCCGTATATTACGTTTACTCCAATCGGAAAGAAGAATAAGAATGTTCGATCAATCGGACATAAATTTGAACGAGGGATTCTTTCCAGATTAAATGAAACGATCTCTGACTATGTAACAGAAAGGGAAATGGATGTAGTAGCATTACAATCTTTTTTGAATATCGGTGAAAAAGAAATATTGCCAGTCTCATTTCTAAAAGATGATACGCTCCATCCTTATTTAATAAAGCCGGAGTTTTTTCTTTGGAAAAGCCACTCAGAAAATGATGGCTTGCCCTTTTCATCCGACTATATGTATGAAACAGACTTCACTCGGTTATCTTCTGATGAATTGGAACAGCATATTCGTCATGTAGTTGATGACTATATGTTTTTAGCGGAAATAAGTTTTAAGGAAAGAAGAGAGTGGTTGGACCATATTATTAGTGCTTTTCATAAACACCCTATTGTTGAATTAACTCATAAAAAGAAGGATATTATTACAGCCATTGAAACAATGAATCAATCGGCACTTTTGTCTCTAATAAAATATCCAGAAGACATTTCATTTTGGAGGCACCGTGTTGAAATTGTCATGAGGCCATTTCGAGCTTTACCGCAACAATGGTTAGTGAATCAAACAGCTACATGCATGCATGATAAAAAGCTTCAATTTTGTTCAATAGAACAATCCCTATGCTGTTCATGTGAAATATGTGATATTCAAATGTTTTATTTTACAAAATCTGAAGAAGTATTTTTTGAAGAAGAATTCGATGTTGATCGAGCTTTTAAACGAGTAGACACCATTCATAGGCAGTTTAATGAGGTGGCAGATCAAAATGCAGACTTACTTCAGCAACTCCGTCAACTTTCTTTTTTAAAAAGTGAATTGACACCCGCTCAGACAAAGTTGGATAAGGCAATGCATATTGCTCAACTGATAGAACGCTACAGGAGTGATGAGCAACTAATCTACCGTTATCCATTACTCGAAATGTATGAGAAGTTATCTCTTTCGCATTTACCAATTGAATCATTTGAATCTAATCTTGTTTGGCTTTCACAAGTTGAGTTAGCCGATGTTACTATGGTGAAACAAGTAGAAGGATGGTTGAAAAATATACCTGATGAATTGGATATTGCATTAGATAAACTTTTAGCAGAACTGAATCAAAGACTTGATGAAGTGGTTTACCAAGAAGATGATATCATTATAACAGTGAAGGGGCGTTCATTGGATTATGCATCAACTCAGCAAATGCTCGATTTAATTCATTATTACGGAACGGATTACCCTGCTCATACACTTGTGCAAGTATTAGCAGGTAAATCGACTAATAAACTTCGGAGATTACACCTTCATGAAACGCGTTGGTTTGGGCTATTATCAGATTGGCCAGAGAAATATATTCAAAGGTTGTTTAACCAGTTAGAAAAGCAGGGGTGGCTTACGAAACAGCAAAAGGGTTATTCCATTAGCCCATTTGCAGAGGAAGTCATGTGAAAGGTAGAGAAGGTCCTTAGTTTTCGTTTATAAAGAGAGCTTGCTTTAAGCTCTCTCTTACATAAGAAGGACGTTCTTTTAACGTACATATTTAGAAGGAGGCTAATCAAATGAAATCCATTTTCCAACAAGCACTTGGTGAAAAGTTTAATCAGTTGCATCCAGAAATCCAAAAGAAATTTGGCATCTCAAGCCAAGATAAGATTATGATCTTAGGTCAAGGGAGAATGACTGAAATTAGAGGGACTCCTTTATTATTGCGTCCTTTTCTTCATATAGGATCTAAAGATCATTTAATATTTGCAGAACGAGGAAAAAATATTCCCTTTACATTGGAAAACTATGCTTATGCAGATGAGCAAGGCCGTGAAGTAATAAGTTATATTAGGCGGTTTTTCTTCCCTTATGCTATTAGAGGACTTGATGCAGCTATGTATTATGATGAAGAGAAACAAATGATTGTAGATGAGTTAGGTAAGTCAGCTTCTCTATCCTCTGTATTAGATGTTGATGTCACAAAGGAAGGCGGTATTCTGATTCATTCACATGAGATGAATGTAAAAAACTCCTATAAAATTAACGGACCACTTACTTCTCTATACGAGCATTATGATGAACAGGAACAAGCTTTCCGTATCCACGTGCATGTGGAACATCCTATATTAGGGACAATTCTAATGTATGAAGGGCTTGTTCATATCGAATTTTTACCAATGACATATTCGTATATTCCGGAGCGAGGAATTTTGTGATAGAAAGGAGTGATAAATTTGACTGAGCGTGAATCAAAAGGAAATGAGCATGTTCATACTGATTTTCATGAACGAATGACCTACGGAGACTACTTGAAATTGGATAAACTTTTGTCTGCTCAAAATCGTTTATCAGATCATCATGATGAGATGCTATTTATCATCATTCACCAAGTGAGTGAACTTTGGATGAAGCTTGTTCTTCATGAATTAAGGGCTTCTGTAGAAGTAATCCGAGAAGGGGAGATGCAGGGAGCTTTTAAAATGTTATCAAGGGTTTCAACTATTCAAACACAAATTATTCATGCATGGGATGTTCTCTCTACGTTAACCCCTGCAGAATATGTGCAATTCCGTGACTCGTTAGGTCAAGCTTCTGGATTTCAGTCTTATCAATATCGAATGGTCGAATTTGCCTTGGGTTATAAAACACCTCATGTTTTAAAAATCTATGAAAAAGACCCTAAGTTATTCGGGGAACTAAAAAAAGCTTATGAAGCACCAAGCATCTATGATGTAGCTATTGAAAAGTTAGCAGAAGCAGGTTTTTCGATTAATCCACAGTTACTTAATCGCGACTATACTAAAATGTATGAGTCGGATCCTTCTGTAGAAGCCGCGTGGGTTAAGGTCTATCAAAACGTTGACAAGTATTGGGAATTGTACCAGTTAGCTGAAAAACTTGTAGATATTGAGGATTGGTTACAACAATGGCGTTTTCGCCATATGAAAACGGTGGAAAGAATTATCGGTCATAAAGCTGGCACAGGTGGATCATCGGGAGTGGGATACTTAAAAAAGGTTTTAGATCACCGGTTCTTCCCTGAACTTTGGGATGTTCGAACAAAAATTTAAATAATTATAACAAATGTATTAATTCATTATTACATTTGTGTTACACTATGGTTTGAAAAGATAAAGGTAGAAGAGGGAAGATTATGAATTCATTCTATATATATTTATCACTCCTTAGTGTAGTGTTATTGTCAGCTTGTTCTTTTATAAAGGCAGATGCTACCGATCCTTCAAGTGAAGCATCGGCATCAAAGGAAAAATCCTATGAAGTTATGAACAAAAAAGAAACGGAAAAATTAACAGAATACGAAATATCGATAGATTATCCGCAAACACCTAATGATCAAATTAACCAATCCATTATTGATTATGTGAATCAGATGAAAGACAGTTTTAAAAAAATAAGCTATGAAGCTAACAGTAATGAAAAGCATAATCTAAATACTAACTATAATGTTCTTTACGAAGACGAACATATTTTTGTTGTGAAATTCACTGGAAAAATAGATACAGGTGACGATTCACCTAAAGAGATTCAAGAAGTGTTGAATTTTGATAAGTCCAAAGGCAAACGCTTGAATTTGGAACATATTTTTTCGGAAGATAATGATTACCTACTAAAGTTAACGAAACTAGCAAATAAAGAAGCAAATGGATTTGATAATCTAACTGTAAATTCTAAAAGTCTCAGAAATCTGGCTCTTAAAGGTGATCGCGTAGAGATTCACCTTACGAAGGAAGAACAAGAGAATTTACAATTCGATTCAGATCGTATCAAAATTAGTAAGGCTGACTTGGAAGGTATGATTAGTAGCCGTTATACTGAGGTTCACAACTCGTGGGTAGAGGAAAAATAATAAATTACTATAAGAAATAGCCTAAGACGACATCTTAGGCTATTTCTTATGGCTCTATACTAAATGTGGTAGTATCCTCAGTCATATCAATGTGCCAAAATGTATATTAGCAATGAATGCTTCTACTATTGAAGCATTTCACAAAGTGGTGAAGACATGTTGTGACCGCTTGAAAGAGTTGACACAGTTTTTACTTGTTGAAATACAACACTTTTTTTCCAGTTAAGGACTGCCCTTATATTTGTAACAATATCGATGCTCACGAAAAGGGTATACATACGAATAGTTATGCACATTGACGAAGTTGTGCTTGTTGCGCTAACTTAGCAGGATTGTTGAAGACTCGATTCCGAGGTGGTTGTGTAGAGAAAGGGGCGGTGGGGAAGGAGTCGCTTTCCGTGGGCGTGCGCTGAGCCTCCTCAGGCTGGTGCCGAGGCCACGGAAAAAGTCCGGTAAATTTTAAGAAAAGCAAATCCCTAAAAATTCTATCCCCATTTTCAGTTTATAAATTAGGGGTAAATTGGACTTAATCCTCCACTTTGACAGGAAAAAACACTCAGCTTCGAGAGATGTTGTTTCCGTTATGGTTGAAGGCGTTTGGAGGTCCGGGAAATCACTCGCTTCGCTTTCCATGGGCATGTGGCGAGCTTCCTCAGGCTATCGCCCTGCGGGATCTCACCGATCATGTTCATCCCAGCTCTTACGCCTTATAAGGACGAAGGCTAAATCTAGTTCATAATCCTATCGGGCGTTATCCAGCTCCAGCGCCTAGCGGCTAGTGAGACTTCCCTCGCTTCTGTA
>NZ_JBHSZV010000029.1:0-45523 GCF_042663045.1 Halobacillus seohaensis
TCCGACAGCTCAGTCCAGTCCATACGCCGCTGACCAAGGCGCCTCCGCTTTTAAAGGTGGAGTCTTGCGATTTCCCGGCCCTTCTTGCCATTGTGAGGCAGACGGAAACCTCAGTAATTGGTTCTTCAAATTGTAGGCTATTCATAGATGGGAGTTTGCAACTGGCACACTTGTTCCATATGGTGTAGCGAACACAGAAGACGACTTATGGCAGTAGGGCCGTTCATTAAAAGCAAAGAAGGGGTGGCTAGGAAACGGTGAGATTCCCAAGCCCCCCACCATTCGATGTGTTCCTTTCCCAGAAGGACTATCTACATGCAAACTTAGGAATGGCTGCCTTTTCTTGAAGTGGTATCGAGACACTTATATGGTTAAGGGCGGAGGGAAACGGTGAGACTCCTACCATGAAAATAAAGTTCTATAATATGGAAAAATGGCAATACTAAAGTAGACGCAGCTCATTCTTTTTTTTTCGATGAGAGCGTCTCATACAAATGGCTAGTGAGTTGGAGGGTGGCTTTAAGATACCTTTGGTTCCTCAATCGTCACGTTGTAACCTAAACCCTCTAACCTACGCAATGAGTGCTTTACAATGGATTGTTGTTTTTGTTTATCAAAGTAATCTTCTCCTAAATCTACATACATTTCCTTTCGTGTTAAGAGGTAGTAGGAGATTCGTAACATCGCATGAGCTACAACGATTCCTGCGCGCTTTTTACCTTTACGTGAAGCCGTTCGCCGGTAAAGAGCGCCAAGGTAGTTTTTGGATCCTCGAACAGAATGAGCTGCTTCAACCAGTGATGATTTAAGGTATTTGTTTCCATTCAACGTTTTTGAAGACTTCCGTTTCCCGGCACTTTGATTATTTCCGGGGACTAACCCTGCCCAAGAACACATTTGAGGTGCCGTAGGAAATTGCTCCTTAATATTTGTGCCAAGTTCGGCAATCATTTGTTCCGCTACTTTTCTCCCAATGCCAGGAATGGAATCTAAACGTTCGATATCCTCTTGAGATTCTTCCATTCTTTTTGATATCTCTTTGTCTAATTTATCAATTTGATCCGTAAGTAAATCAATATGATCCAGGATGGTCTTTATCATGAATCGTTGGTGGTCTTTAATGCATCCTTGAAGCGCGAGTTTCAATTCCTCTTTTTTCTTTTTCATAACGCCTCTCGCTAAGTTTGATAACTCTTCAAGGTCATCATTTCCTTCAGCTATGCAACGAAGCATATCACGAGCAGAAACTCCCAAAACGTCAGAAACAACAGACCCAAGCTTGATATTAGCTCCTTCTAACACTTTCTGCATTCGATTGTGTTGTCTGGCACGTTCTTCAATAATACTCCGACGATAACGAACAAGTTCACGTAATTCGCGCTGATTTCGATCAGGAATGTAACTCGCTTTAAGCAATCCATGTCGAAGAAGTTTGGCAATCCATTCGGCATCTTTCACATCGGTTTTACGGCCAGGAACAGCTTTAATATGTTGAGCGTTCACAACTAGAAATTCAATGTCTTCGGCTTCTAGTAGATTAACAATAGGTTTCCAGTAGACACTTGTACTTTCCATGGCCACATGGGTACAATTCCGTTTCTTAACCCAGTCCACCAACTCAATGAGATAGATGGTTTTCGTTGAAAATGTCTTAATCTCCTTTCCTTCCGGTGTAATGGCACAAGCAGTAATGGTATCTTTGTGGACATCCCACAAGCATTCTCAATGACTACATCCATTGAAAACATCCTTTCTGCGGCAAGTAATAGTAGAGGCTGGCGCAACAACCAGAATAGGGTTAATCTACCATGAGTGCTTCCTATAAAGGAGCAACAGTCTGTGATGCACCGTGGTCGAAGGAGTCAGACTATGGGGAGGGCTCTCACGCACCAAGGAGTCTCGACCTTCCTCATCCAGCCGTAGAATCAGTATAGGCATACGATAACCATTTTCATTCACTGTGGTGTAGAGCTGTTTTTTGCGATACATGAATGGCTATGGGATGTAGCGGGACAGCTGAGACCCCACAGGACGAAGTCCGAGGAGGCTCAGCGCCCGCCCCATGGAAAGCGAGCCGTTTCCCGCAGCCCCAAATATTCACACAAACATATCGAATTCAAGTCTTCAACAATACGGTTTCGTTAGTTTAATTGTAATCGTCCACAATCTCTCTCTATGAAAAGTGGCACGGAACCCTTTTTATGAAAATCGGGGTGCTGTGTGAATATTCCCGTTGAAATAATCCACTTCTGCCATTAATAGATCCAGTACTATGGATCTGTAAAATTAATTCGGATGGTGGTAAGCTTACAAGCCAGATAAGCTTCTAGATTCCGTTTATGGTTTAAAAATAATACCACAGAGGTTTTTTAAAAAGGTCTCATAATAGGCCACTTCATATAAATAGACTATCATACCCGATTTTTATCAACTTATCTGAGTGGCTCAAAAAGATGGCAATGTTCATTTTGGTTGGATCAGGCTTCAATTGGAGTGATAACAGATATTTAATACTTTCACAGGGACGTAGAACGACACGATTCCGATAGAAACATGCGGTAAGGGGTAGAAGCCAGAGTAGGCTCACCGTCTCCCAGGAATGCAGCGAGCTGTTTCCCTGACCACCTTCCTCTCATATTAGTGACGTAACGGTCTCAATTATTAAAATTCCGCTCGCATTTCTGTCTGTTTGCTCCCAAATCACTGAAAACCACTCGCAAACCATCATCCCCCATCGCATTTCTTTACGAAAATCTCTTTTTTCAATTCATGTGGGCATGGAAAGTTTGCTATAATATATGAATGGACTAAAGGTTTATGGAGGAATACAATCCGTGTTAAACGTGAAAAACTGGAACCATGTTTTTAAACTGGATCCAAACAAACCATTACAAGAAGAATGTTTAACAGCCCTTTGTGAATCAGGTACGGATGCCCTTATCATCGGTGGTACAGATGGAGTTACGTTTGACAATGTATTTGACTTATTAGAAAGGGTACAAGCTTTCAATATTCCCTGTATACTTGAAGTGTCTACAATGGAAGCGATTATGCCGGGGTTTGATAGTTATTTTATCCCGATTGTTTTCAACAGCATGAATAAACGATATATAGTAGACATTCAGCATCAAGCCGTCAAGGAATATGGGGATTGGATTAATTGGGATCAAATGGTTGTTGAAGGATATTGTGTGCTGAATGAGCAGGCCAAAGTCTTTGAAGCAGCACAGTGCCAATTGCCTTCAAAGGAAGATGTTGTGGCCTATGCTAAAATGGCAGAGCATATGTTTCATTTGCCGATCTTCTACCTTGAATATAGTGGGACGTGGGGAGAGCCTGAATTAGTGCGTGAAGTCGCAAAACAGCTCGACCAGACGACGCTCTTTTATGGTGGAGGGATTGAGTCGATTGAACAAGCCAATTTAATGAAAAAGTACGCGGACGTTATTGTCGTCGGTAATATCATATATAAAGACTTACAAGCTGCGTTACGCACGGTAGAAGCTTGCATGTAACTATTTTTAAAAGGAAGGTGTCCCTATGACACAAGCAATGCACCCTTTAGTTAAAGGACTTAATGAACAGCAGCGAAATGCGGTTACGCAAACCGAAGGACCACTACTTATTATGGCAGGTGCTGGGAGTGGTAAGACACGTGTGCTTACCCACCGTATTGCCTATTTACTTCGCGAAAAAGAAGTATCTCCTCGAAACGTATTAGCAATTACTTTTACGAATAAAGCGGCTCGTGAAATGAAAGAACGTGTACAGTCTTTAGTTGGACAGGAAGCGGATAAAATTTGGATGTCAACGTTCCACTCGATGTGTGTACGTATATTACGACGTGATATTGACCGCATTGGGTATGATCGCAATTTTTCCATACTCGATTCAAGTGATCAGTTATCCGTTATTAAACAAGTATTAAAAGATCTGAACCTTGATCCGAAAAAATGGGATCCTCGTGCCATGATTGGGGCGATCAGTAATGCTAAAAATGAACTAATTACACCAGAAGATCATGTGCGAGATGCGGCGAACTTTCATGAGGAACAAATTGCGCAAATTTATAAAGGCTACCAGAAAAAGTTACGCAAAAATCAGTCGCTTGATTTTGATGACTTAATTATGCAAACTCTGACGTTATTTGAACGCCTTCCGGAGGTGCTTGAATACTATCAGCGTCGTTTTCAGTATATTCATGTTGATGAATATCAAGATACAAACCATGCTCAGTACCAGCTCGTCAACCACTTAGCTAGTCGCTATCAAAACCTATGTGTCGTTGGTGACTCGGATCAGTCGATTTATGGCTGGCGTGGAGCAGACATTACCAATATTTTATCGTTTGAAAAAGATTACCCTAGTGCTCGTACTATTCTACTTGAGCAAAATTATCGTTCCACGGAACTGATTTTGAACGCGGCAAATAAGGTAATTGATAACAATGCCGGTCGAAAGGCGAAGAATCTTTGGACAGACAATAATGGCGGTGAGAAGATTCAATACAAAGAGGCAGGTACTGAACGAGAAGAGGCCTTATTTGTCACAGATCAAATAGAGGACTTAATTCGCAGTGGTCGTTATCATTATAAAGATGCGGCGATTTTATATCGTACGAATGCCCAGTCACGAACGATTGAGGAAACGTTTGTCAAAGCAGGCGTGCCTTATCAAATGATTGGTGGCACCAAGTTCTATGATCGAAAAGAAATTAAGGACTTGCTTGCCTACTTGCGATTGATTGCGAACCCGAATGATGATTTAAGTTATCAGCGAGTGGTCAACGAACCGAAGCGTGGCGTAGGAAAAACAAGCGTGGATAAACTACAAGCATATGCAACAACTCATGATATTTCTCTTTATGAGGCTTCAGCAGAAATTGACTTTGTCGGTGTCAGTGCCAAGGCTGCCAAATCGATTATGCAGTTTTACCAAATGATTAAAAATTGGACCCAGCAACAGGAATTTTTATCAGCGACGGACATGGTAAGTGAAGTCATTGAGAAGACAGGTTATGAAGATATGTTGAAAAATGAGAAAAGTCTTGAAGCTCAAAGCCGTCTAGAAAACATCGAAGAATTTAAGTCCGTTACGAAGAATTTTGAAGAAACCGCTGAAGATAAAACGCTCGTATCATTTTTAACGGATTTGGCTTTAATTGCGGACATTGATTCGATGAATGATGATCCGGCGAATGATGATACGGTTACATTAATGACGTTGCATTCAGCCAAAGGACTTGAATTTCCCGTCGTCTTTTTAATTGGGATGGAAGAAAACGTGTTCCCGCATTCTCGCTCTCTGATCGATGAGACCGAGATGGAAGAAGAAC
Source organism: Halobacillus seohaensis (assembly GCF_042663045.1). NCBI lineage: Bacteria > Bacillati > Bacillota > Bacilli > Caryophanales > Bacillaceae > Halobacillus > Halobacillus seohaensis. The sequence goes on from NZ_JBHSZV010000029.1 coordinate 5,336, forward strand.
GTCGCTTAGCTTACGTCGGGATTACACGGGCAGAACGTCAATTATTTATATCACATGCCAAAATGCGCACACTGTACGGACGAACAAATATGAATCCAATCAGTCGCTTCATACATGAAATTCCACAAGAGCTCGTAGAAGGAAAACAGGAGAAAGAACCGCTCCCATTTTCCAATCAAAAGAACCAATCAGCCGCTATTCCTCAGTCTAATCAAGCACCAAAAAAACGTGCAGCGAAAAAAACGGAAAAGCCATCTTCAGGTGGCGAAAAAATTTCCTGGCAGCCTGGGGATAAAGCTCAACATAAAAAATGGGGAGAAGGTACGGTTGTTAAAGTGCAAGGAGAAGAGGATGGAATGGAACTGGATATTGCCTTCCCAGCACCGACTGGAATTAAGCGCCTGCTTGCCAGGTTTGCCCCGATAACGAAAGTGTAAGGACGTGTTTGGATAATGAGTGAAAAAGAAGCACAAAAGCGTTTGCAATCGCTTAGAGAAGAAGTTAATCGATATAATTATGAATACCATACGTTAGACCAACCGAGTGTCTCCGATTATGAATATGATAAAAAAATGCGAGAATTGCTTGATATTGAAGAAGAGTTTCCAGAACTAGTTACGGTTGATTCTCCTTCGCAGCGTGTCGGAGGGGATCCACTTAGTTCTTTTCAAAAAGTACGTCATAATGTGCCCTTATTGAGTCTCGGAAATGCTTTTGATGACCAGGAATTACGCGATTTTGACCGTCGTGTTCGAGAAGGAACAGGTGAAGAAGTTACGTATGTGTGTGAGTTGAAGATCGATGGGCTTGCTGTATCTCTCACTTATGAAGATGGTGTTCTCGTGCGTGGTGCCACGAGGGGGGATGGCACGGTTGGAGAAGATATAACAACAAACTTGCGGACCATCAGAAGCATTCCTCTTCGTCTGGATTCTCCTGAAACCATTGAAGTTCGCGGCGAAGCTTTTATGCCAAAAAAATCCTTCTTGAAAATGAATGAAGTACGTGAAGAAAATGACGAGGAACCGTTTGCAAACCCACGAAATGCTGCAGCTGGATCTTTGCGACAACTCGACCCGAAGATTGCCGCTAAACGTAATTTAGATATCTTTCTTTATGGGGTTGGAGAATGGCAGGGCGAGGCATCAAACGCTCATAGCGAGCGTTTGGATCGTATGAAGGAATTAGGATTAAAAACAAATCCTGAATGGAAAAAGTGTAACGATATCGAGGATGTGATCGACTATGTTCATAGCTGGGTCGAACGTCGTCCAAATTTAGATTATGAAATTGACGGTATCGTTATTAAGGTCGATCGTCTTGATCAACAGGAGGCCTTAGGGTTTACCGCTAAAAATCCGCGTTGGGCTACAGCTTACAAGTTTCCTGCTGAAGAGGCAGTAACGAAGCTTAACGATATTGAGTTAAGTGTAGGTCGTACAGGTGTTGTTACTCCAACAGCAGTGTTAGATCCAGTGAAAGTTGCTGGAACAACCGTTCAGCGTGCTTCTTTACACAATGAAGACTTAATTCGTGAGAGAGATATCCGCATTGGCGATACAGTTGTGATTAAAAAAGCTGGAGACATTATTCCGGAAGTCGTACGTGTCGTTACCGAGGAACGAAGCGGTGAAGAAAAAGCTTATTATATGCCAGAACGTTGTCCAGCTTGTGATAGCAAGCTCGTTCGCCTTGAAGAGGAAGTTGCACTTCGGTGTATCAATCCAAACTGTAACGCACAGTTAAGGGAAGGGTTAATCCACTTTGTGTCTAGAAATGCAATGGATATCGATGGTCTTGGTGAAAAGGTAATTGCTCAACTTTTCCAAGAAAAATTAATCGATAACATTGCGGATTTATATAAACTTGACCGTGACGAGCTCTTGCAGTTAGATCGAATGGGTGAAAAATCAGTGGATAACCTGCTAAAGGCGATTGAAGTTTCCAAAGAAAATTCTTTAGAAAAACTCCTGTTTGGTCTTGGTATTCGTTATGTTGGGACAAAAGCTGCCAATACATTAGCTCAGGAGTTTGAAACGATAGATGAGCTTAGTAAAGCTGATGCTGTTCGATTAACCGAAGTAACAGAAATCGGTGAAAAAATGGCTGACTCAATTGCACGTTACTTTGCTAAACCGCAGGTTGCGGAGTTAATTGCTGATCTAAAGCAGCTAGGGCTTCCTATGGAATACACAGGAACGAGGAAAAATGCTGGTCCTGTGTATTCCGCTTTTAAAGGAAAAACGATTGTTATAACTGGAAAAATGGAGAACTATTCCCGCTCACAATTGAAAAACATCGTGCAAGAACTCGGTGGTAACGTCACGGGAAGTGTCAGCAAAAATACCGACTTATTAATTGCCGGTGAGGATGCTGGTTCGAAATATACAAAGGCTGAAAAGATCGGCATAGAAATTTGGAATGAAGAAGAATTTGCGAAAGCTTTAACCTAGTAGGGAGTGGAATACATGAAAAAGTTACACGCACTTTTACTAGCAATGATCCTTATTGTCAGCGCGTGTACACCCGTCTATGATAATACCGACGAAGTTGTCCGAGAGACGACGGATGAAAAGGGAGACCAAAAAGCGATTATCCCAAACTATGATATATCAGATAATCACTATCGAATGATTTTAACCGAGAGCAGTCCAAAAATATCCGCTGCTCAAGGGGTGACAACGAATCAAATGGGGAACCGCCTGGATATAGCTGAGTTTGAGAGTGGATTACAACGTCTTTCGAAAGATCACTATAGTACTAGTGATTACTACTTCCAGCCTGGTCAGTTTCTCGAGTATGATACATTATTAAGCTGGCTATCTCGATATAGTGAAGAGGGAAATCCAGAAGGACTAAATCCAGCTTTGAATGAAGAAGATGCTTCTAAAGAAGAATTCCGTGAGAATCCACGATACATTTCAAACATTGTTGAACAAGACTATCTTGTACGAAAAGAGGATGATGTTGTGGAAGTGGCAGGATTAACCATAGGAATTTCTATGCGTTCGGCCTATAACTTTACAGCAGAAGGTCGAGACTTCTCAGAAGATATCTCAACAAGTGAATTGTTAACAAGAGGGAAGGAAAATGCTAATACGATTCTGGAGAGACTCCGAGAAAGGGAAAAACTCCAGAACATCCCTATCGTATTTGCAATATACGAAGAGGAAGATAGCAACGCTGAATCTCCTGGAAACTTCCTGTCAAAAGCATATGTTGACGGTTCAGATAATTCTGTAGGAGACTGGGAAGAACTGAACGAAGATTATGTTTTATTTCCGTCTAATGAAGCAGAAGATGAGCATTTTGACGACGCTGAAGTATTTTCCGACTTTCGAGCAGAAGTATCAGATTACTTTCCGAACTTTGTTGGTATGATTGCTAATGGTTTTTATGTGGATGATGAATTGCGAGAAGTGAAGATAGACATTCCGATTCAGTTCAATTCGCAAACTGAAGTTATTGGCTTCACTCAATATATTTACAGTTTAGTGATGGAAATGTTTGAAGATCACTACTCGATTGAAGTGAAAATTAATAGTATGGATCAACAGGAGAGTTTAATAGTAAAAGAGCCAGGTCAAGAAGAACCTTATGTGCATATTTATGAATGATAGTAGGCCTCTGAGAGTTAGTAACTAACCCTCAGAGGCTCTTTTTTTATGGTCACCTACGAGGTAGTAAAGTCTGGTGCCGTTGTTAGAAATAAAGCGTGGGCTCAGTGGAACGATTCACCCCAACGGAAAATTCGTGTGACAACTAAGCATTTTAAGATAAACAGTTAAGGACGTAGGAATTGAATGGTATACAGATGATTTCCACCAAATCATAGCACCATGACTAATATCAACAGATACATTTAACACAATCTTTAAAGAAAGAACCGTAATAATTTGAACAAAGTATAAACATAGGATAGAATGTTCTATGGAAACGATTAATGTTTTAATTTTCAAAAAATGGCGTCTGATCCAAATTAATAGGAGGCGGTTGATCATGGTAGTCCCTTATCAACATGAACCATTTACTGACTTTAGTTTAGCAGAAAACCGTAAAGCACTAGAAGACTCTATTAAGCTAGTAGAAGCAGATCTAGGCAAAGACTATCCACTTATTATAGGTGGAGAAAGAATTATGACGGACGACAAAATTAAGGTCGTTAATCCTGCTAATAAAAAGGAAGTCATTGGTTATGTATCAAAAGCAAATCAAGACTTGGCAGAAAAAGCCCATCAAATTGCTGATGAAACCTTCAGCTGGTGGAGGAAAACAAAAGCTTCATTTCGTGCCGATATTTTGTTTCGTGCTGCAGCCATTGTTCGCCGCCGCAAACATGAATTCACTGCACACCTCGTTAAGGAGGGCGGCAAGCCCTGGAAAGAGGCAGATGCTGATACAGCTGAGGCAATTGACTTTATGGAATTCTATGGGCGTCAGATCCTTGAGATTGATAAAGGGGTAGAAATTAACTCCCGTCCCATCGAAAATAATCGCTTCCATTATATCCCTCTTGGTGTTGGGGTTGTTATCTCACCTTGGAACTTTTTATTTGCAATTATGGCAGGCACAGCGGTAGCTTCTATGGTTTCAGGAAATACGGTTCTACTCAAACCTGCAAGTTCAACTCCTATCATTGCTCATAAATTGATGGAAGTACTTGAAGAAGCAGGTATGCCAGCTGGTGTAATTAACTACATCCCAGGTAGCGGTAAAGAAGTAGGCGATTATCTAGTTGACCATCCACGCACTCGTTTTGTCAGCTTCACAGGATCACGGGAAGTTGGAACACGAATTTTTGAACGGGCAGCGAAGGTTCATACAGGTCAAAAATGGCTAAAACGCACAATTATTGAAATGGGCGGGAAGGATACGATCGTTGTTGATAAGGATTCCGACCTTGAATTAGCTGCAGATGCTATTACATATTCTGCATTCGGTTTTTCTGGGCAAAAGTGCTCTGCCTGTTCACGAGTCGTTGCTCATGAGGATATTTATGATGAACTCTTAACTAAAGTTGCGACCAAAACTAAAGAATCTGTTTCGTACGGTGATCCATCCGCTCATGATACGTACATGGGACCTGTGATAGATCAGGCTGCTTATGATAAAATTTTAAGTTATATAGATATCGGGAAAGAAGAAGGTAAATTAGTAGCAGGAGGAAAAGGAGATGATAGTAAAGGTTGGTTTATAGAGCCAACAGTATTCGCAGATTTGGCTCCTGACGCCCGTCTTATGCAAGAGGAAATTTTTGGTCCAGTAGTTGGTTTTACAAAAGCAACATCATTTGAAGAAGCGATTGATATTGCCAATAACACGGATTACGGTTTAACTGGGGCTGTTTTTACTAAGAATAGATCCCACCTTGAACAAGCACGAGAAGATTTCCACGTAGGAAATCTTTACTTCAACCGTGGATGTACTGCTGCGATTGTAGGCTATCACCCATTTGGGGGCTTTAATATGTCAGGAACAGATTCCAAAGCAGGTGGTCCTGACTATTTGATCCATCACATGCAAGGAAAAACGACTTCAGAAATGCTTTAAAAATCATTGTCTCAGAAATCCTCTTTCTGCTAGGGTAGGGAGAGGATTTTTATTAGGGGGATAGGATATATTGTATAGTCTAAATGATCTACTTGTGAAAAAAAGACAAACTTTTTTTTATGAACTTTTATGAATAGATATAGTCTATAAAGCGATTTTGGAGGAATATATGATGTTATAATGAATAGTTATGCATTAAGTAGTTATTATTATAGTTTTTGCAATGTTCGGAATATTATATTATGATATAGTTATTCCTGTGTTTAGGTTTTTTAACTTCTATGTGGTTGGAACAGGTATTCTGAATTATATAAAAAATGCATAGAAGTGTATAACAAATGTTATTGGAGGTGACAACGTGTTTGAATTAGCAACTGCTGCAGGACAATTTTCACTTTCAGGGGGCGCATGGTTCTGGCTTTTCGTACCTATGCCTATATTACTCATACTATCAATAATTACACTATTTACCGGAAGGAGCGAATAAGAAAAAATGGGTACTGCAACTTTAATAACATTTATAGTTTATTTAATTGGTATGCTGGCCATTGGGTTCATCTCATACCGTTTAACAAGTAATTTATCAGATTATGTTTTAGGTGGCCGTCGATTAGGGCCAGGAGTAGCCGCACTTAGTGCTGGTGCATCGGACATGAGTAGTTGGTTGCTACTAGGTTTACCTGGGGCTATTTATGTGTCAGGTTTAGGAAGTGCATGGCTTGCTGTAGGTCTTGCCATTGGTGCTTACTTAAACTGGCAGTTTGTGGCTCGTCGTTTGCGTATATTTACAGAAGTCGCTAATGATTCCATTACTCTTCCTGACTACTTAGAGAATCGTTTCCGGGATAGTTCACATATCTTACGTGTCGTTTCTGCATTAGTCATTTTGATATTCTTCACATTTTATACTTCATCAGGTTTGGTTGGCGGTGCGAAGTTATTTGAATCTTCATTTGACTTAGGCTATAACCAAGCTTTATGGATTGGTGCCATCGTAACCATTTCTTATACTTTTATAGGTGGGTTCCTTGCTGTAAGTTGGACGGACTTCATCCAAGGTATTTTAATGTTCCTAGCTTTAATCGCTGTACCAATTGTTGCGATTTCTGAGCTAGGCGGTTGGAGTTCTGCTATTGACGCAGTTGGCGCAATTAGTCCAGATCACTTAAGCATGGTACAAGGTGTTGGAGCAATCTCTATCATATCTTCTCTTGCATGGGGTCTTGGTTACTTTGGTCAGCCGCACATTCTCGTGCGTTTTATGGCACTAAGATCTCCAAAAGATGTACCGAAAGCTCGTCTAATCGGAATGGGTTGGATGATCATCGGTTTATACGGAGCTATTTTCACAGGTTTATTTGGTTTAGCATTCATCGCTACTCAGGACGTAGATGGCTTAAGCGCTGTTGGTGCTCAGCTAACTAGTGAAGGCGGTTTTCAGGCATTAGCTGATGGTGAGAAGATCTTCATCGTATTCTCTCAAATTCTATTCCACCCAGTGATTGCTGGTATCTTACTAGCAGCAATTCTTTCTGCGATTATGAGTACAATCGACTCCCAGTTACTAGTATCTTCTTCTGCATTGGCTGAAGATTTCTATAAAGCGATCTTCCGTAAAAATGCTTCTGAGCGAGAACTAGTTTGGATCGGTCGTTTTGCTGTTGCCCTAATTGCCTTAATTGCCTTATTGCTTGCTGGAAATCCAGACAGTACAGTACTTGGCCTTGTATCTTATGCATGGGCAGGGTTCGGTGCTGCATTCGGACCAACAATTATTCTTTCCTTGTTCTGGAAGAATATTACCCGTAACGGTGCACTCGCAGGTATGATCGTTGGTGCGGTAACGGTAGTTGTATGGGCTGATATGTTACAAGGTGGAATTTTCGATCTTTACGAAATCGTACCAGGTTTCTTATTTAACCTAATTGTTGCGGTTGTTGTAAGTAAGATGGGTACTCCACCGTCTGATGAAATTGTTGCTGAATTCGAAGAAGCGGCTCGTCGCTAATCAATTTGGTAAAAGAGGAATAACCTCCGACTCTAGTCGGGGGTTATTTTTTGATTGTAAAAGGGATTTGCCGCCTGCCTTTTAGCACAGATGGGTATTTTGTAAATCCACTCTCTATATAGAGGGACGCAATGTCAGGAGACGAGGACAACGGCATGTAAACACCTGATAAGATCAACTAACATAAAGGGAAAAAAGATCCCTGAATGAATTTTCCCTTTATGTTATGATAGATAGGGTGTAAAGCTGTACGTTGCGAATCAAAATAGAAATTTGGTATGATTATATATTATGTGAGATTGAATGGAGGTAACCATATGTCCCGTATTAGTAAGGATGAAGTAAAGCACGTGGCAAACTTGGCCCGTCTTTCTATTAAAGAAGAAGAGGCTAACCTGTTCACGAAACAGCTCGATGATATTATTACCTATGCCGAGCAATTGAATGAACTGGATACTGAAGGCGTTGAGCCGACTACGCACGTTCTTGATTTGCAAAATGTGATGCGTAAAGATGAACCAAAGAAATGGATTGAAAAAGAAGACGCATTAAAAAACGCACCAGATCAACAGGATGGACAATTCAAAGTGCCATCTGTTCTAGAATAGGGAGGGACCCATATGTCTTTGTTTGAACATTCTTTACAAGAGCTGAAAGACAAGCTACATAGTAAAGAAATTACCGTAACTGATCTTGTTAACGAATCCTATAATCGTATTGAAGAAGTGGACGACCAAGTCAAAGCCTTCCTTACGTTAAATAAAGAAGCAGCCTTAAAACAAGCGGCTGAATTAGATGAAACACGTGGCGACGATGCAGCCAAACTATTTGGCTTACCAATAGGCGTTAAAGATAACATCGTAACAAAAGGCTTGCGTACAACGGCAGGCAGTCAGTTCCTTGATAACTTTGAGGATCCTCTCTATGATGCGACTGTTGTCAATAAGTTGAATGAAGCGAAATCTGTGACAATAGGCAAGCTAAACATGGATGAATTTGCGATGGGATCTTCAAACGAGAACTCAAGCTACTATGCAACTCGTAATCCATGGAATACCGATTACGTACCAGGAGGATCCAGCGGAGGATCAGCTGCGTCTGTTGCAGCTGGCGAAGTTCCATTCTCCTTAGGTTCTGACACAGGTGGTTCTATTCGTCAACCAGCCGCCTTCTGTGGCGTCGTTGGTTTGAAACCTACTTACGGACGCGTATCTCGTTTCGGATTAATCGCATTTGCCTCTTCACTAGATCAAATCGGACCCATTACCCGATCCGTTGAAGACAATGCGTATCTACTAGAAACAATCGCAGGTTACGACAACATGGACTCAACATCAGCCAATGTTGACGTACCAAGCTATACTGAGGCCCTTACAGGTGATGTAAAAGGGTTGAAAATTGCCGTACCAAAAGAGTATCTCGGCGAAGGTGTAGCACCAGAAGTGAAAGAGGCCGTTCAGGCCGCACTGAAACAGTATGAAGAACTAGGAGCGACTTGGGACGAAGTATCCTTGCCACACTCCAAGTATGCTGTGTCAACATACTATCTAATCTCATCATCTGAGGCTTCTGCCAACCTGGCCCGTTTTGACGGCGTACGATACGGAAAACGTGCGGAGAACCCTGAAACGATGCTCGATATGTATAAACGCTCACGTTCCGAAGGCTTCGGTGAAGAAGTGAAGCGTCGTATTATGCTAGGAACCTTTGCACTAAGCTCTGGTTATTACGATGCCTATTATAAAAAGGCCCAGCAAGTACGCACATTAATTAAAAACGACTTTGAAAAAGTATTTGAAGATTATGACGTTATCGTTGGACCAACAACTCCGACACCAGCGTTTAAAGTCGGTGATCAAATTGATGATCCATTAACAATGTATGCTAATGATATTTTAACGATTCCAGTGAACCTTGCTGGTGTACCGGGAATCTCTGTACCATGTGGCTTCTCCTCCGATGGATTGCCAATCGGCCTGCAAATTATCGGTCGACACTTCGATGAGAATAGCGTTTATCGTACAGCCCATGCCTTTGAACAGGCGACAGACTTCCACAAACAACGCCCGTCCCTTGGAGGTGCGCGCACATGAATTTTGAAACAGTAATTGGACTTGAGGTCCACGTAGAATTAAAAACCGAATCGAAAATTTTCAGTCCTTCTCCGAACATGTTTGGGGATGAGCCGAATACGAATGTAAATCCGATTGACCTCGGTTATCCAGGGGTTCTTCCTGTCTTGAACGAGGAAGCTGTTAATTTCGCAATGAAGGCGTCCATGGCGTTGAATTGTGATATTGCGACAAATACAAAGTTCGACCGTAAAAACTATTTTTACCCGGATAATCCGAAAGCTTACCAAATTTCTCAGTTTGATCAGCCGATTGGTGAAAATGGTTATATTGATATTGAAGTCGATGGTGTGAAGAAACGTATTGGTATTACTCGTCTGCATATGGAGGAGGATGCTGGGAAGCTGACTCACAGTGATGATGGCTATTCACTTGTTGACTATAATCGTCAAGGTACGCCGCTAGTTGAGATTGTCTCAGAGCCAGACATTCGTACACCAAAAGAAGCATATGCTTACTTAGAGGCACTAAAAAACATCATCCAATATACTGGTGTATCTGATTGTAAGATGGAAGAAGGTTCCTTGCGTTGTGACGCCAACCTTTCTCTTCGTCCGATTGGTCAAGAGGAATTCGGTACAAAAACGGAACTGAAGAACTTAAACTCTTTCTCTTATGTACAAAAAGGACTAGAGTTTGAAGAAATTCGTCAGGAAAAAGTGCTGCTTTCTGGTGGAGTGATCCCTCAGGAAACACGTCGTTATGATGAGCAGACGAAGGAAACGGTTCTCATGCGTATCAAAGAAGGATCTGACGACTATCGTTACTTCCCTGAGCCGGACCTAGTTCCTCTTCATATTGATGAAGCTTGGAAAGACCGTATCTTCAATCAGATTCCTGAGCTTCCCGATGCTCGTAAGAAGCGCTATATTGAAGAACTTAAGCTTCCAGCGTATGATGCGATGGTTTTAACGAATAATAAGGAAATGTCCGATTTCTTCGAAGAAACTATAGCAAGTGGCGCGGACATTAAGCAGGCATCGAACTGGCTGATGGGTGAGGTGTCAGCCCACATGAACAAGCATTATAAAGAGCTTAGCGATCTTGCTTTAACACCAGAAGGACTCGCGAAGCTTACTAAGTTAATTGAAGATGGCACAATTTCATCTAAAATTGCTAAAAAAGTGTTTAGTGACCTTGTAGAAAAAGGTGGCGATCCAGAGAAGATCGTGAAAGACAAAGGTCTTGTACAAATTTCTGATGAAGGACAGCTTCGTGACATAGTAGTAGGTATCGTTGATAACAATCTGCAGTCGATTGAAGACTATAAAAATGGTAAAGATAAAGCACTTGGTTTCCTTGTTGGACAAGTGATGAAAGAAACCAAAGGTCAAGCAAACCCACCAATGGTTAATAAGATTATCTTAGAAGAGATGGATAAACGATAGAATTAACAGATACATTCATTTTAAAAAGGCACGCACTTTCACGTGCGTGCCTTTTATATGGATAATAAGCAGGGAAGACGTGTCGACCTGCTCAAACTTAGACTTGCTAACTGAAGGACGCTACCGCTTTTCTAAGTTAAATTGTTTTCAAATGATGGAAAAAGAGCTATGATATGATTTGGAGCATGATGGATGAGGGGGTCATACTATGCAACGTGCTCGAATTATTTATAATCCGACCTCTGGAAGAGAAGTTATTAAGAAAGTTCTTCCTGACATATTGCAGCGCTTCGAGCAATCTGGTTACGAGACATCCGCCCACGCAACCACGAGTGAAGGGGATGCTACCGAAGCGGCAAAAATTGCTGTTGCGCGAAAGTTTGATGTTGTCGTTGCAGCAGGTGGTGATGGCACGATTAATGAAGTCATTAATGGTATTGCTGAGCAGGAATACAGACCGAAACTGGGCATCATCCCAGTCGGAACTACCAACGATTTTGCCCGAGCTCTTTGTGTGCCGCGGAATATTCATAAGGCTGTAGATGTTATTTTAGCTAATTACACAACTCCCCTTGATATTGGACGAGTTAATGATCAATACTTCATGAACATCTCAGGTGGAGGAAAGATTACTGAGATTTCCTATGAAGTCCCAAGTAAGCTAAAAACGATGATTGGTCAACTCGCTTACTACTTAAAAGGGATTGAGATGTTGCCTTCTTTAAGACCTACTTATGTTGAGTTAGAGTATGATGGTAGGCTATTTAAAGGCGAAATTATGCTGTTTCTCATTGCAAATACGAATTCAGTCGGCGGCCTAGAGAAGTTGGCGCCTAACGCGAAAATGGATGACGGCGTTTTTGACTTGATGATCATTGAAAAAATGAACATTGCCGAGTTTGTTCGTTTAGCGACGCTGGCGATTCAAGGTAATCACCTTAATCATCCTAAGTTCATTCATACGACGGCAAGTCGCGTGAAGGTTCATACGGAAGAAAAAATGCAGCTGAACATTGATGGCGAATTCGGTGGTCTACTGCCAGGAGAGTTCGTCAATCTTTATCGACATATTGAGTTTTTCGTTCCTGAGGATAAATTCTCAACAGAATCTAAAGATGAGTGATAATAGCGAAACGTTGCTGTTTCTAGAATCACGGGTTCGGTTAAGAGACTATATAACAATTTTTTTGCAGTCCAATTAGCATATCAATTGGACTGCTTATTTTTGTTGATTGAACAAGGTTTATAGATGAATAAAGCGCAAACCTCGATTCTGAGATTGTGTGGAGAAAGAGGCGGTGGGGAAGGAGTCGCTTTTTTCTATCACTTGTTGTGTTAACGGAAAGTTATCTGGAAAACTCCATTCCGAGATGATGGGGGTTCGTTACCGTAAAAGGGATAGGGGTGGCTTTGAAACAACTCGCTTTCCTGCGGGGGATCTGGCAAGCCTCCTCGGTCGTTGTCACTCCCTGTGGGGTCTTGCCTAACTCCTTCTCCTGCGGGAGTCTCGTCGTTTCAAAGCCCCCCATTCGACATGGAAGTGAACGAACCTGTGGCATAGGAGAATGCGTCTAACTTATGCTATAGAATAAAACAAATCCTCACCTAACACGATGCTACCGTTCTCCTTTTTTATGTGGCTGTTTCGTCATCGATAGAGGAGAAGGTGGTCGGGGAAATAACTTTCTTTCCGTGGGAGTAAGGTAAGGATCCGTGGGCTTCGTTACCGTAAAAGGGATAGGGGTGGCTTTGAAACAACTCGCTTTCCTGCGGGGGACTGGCAAGCCTCCTCGGTCGTTGTCACTCCCTGTGGGGTCTTGCCTAACTCCTTCTCCCGCGGGAGTCTCGTCGTTTCAAAGCCACCCCATTCGACATGGAAATGAACGAACCCCGGCATAGGAGAATGCGTTTCACCTATGCTATAGAATAAAACAAAGCCTCACTTAACACGATGCTACCGTTCTTCTTTTTTTGTGTGCTTTCCGTGGGAGTACGGCATGAAGCCTCTAAGGGCGTGATTATAACACCAAAAAGCCTGCTGTATAAGGGCCTGTTAGCCAAGCAAGGCTATAATGCTCGTCACTCCAAGTAAAGTTGTAATAAAGCCGAGTGTCAAAAATGCACATTATTATGCGTTGATTTTTGTGTATTCTTAAATTAGCATCTGTAAGGTCCACTATTCGGGTCCGTTTGTGAAAAATAAAGCAAGAAGGTCCGGAAAATGAGTGATTTCCCGGGCTTTCAAACGCCATCCTTTGTAATGGAAACCAACCCGTTATTTCTAGAATGGTGGCGTTTTTGTTATAAATACGATAAACTTTGAAAAGCTAAGAAATGAAAAGGACGGATGAAAAATGGCGAAAACTAAGCCACCCGTACAAAAAAATCAAACAATCGAGTTAACTTTTGAAGATCTTACCCACGAAGGGGATGGCGTTGGTAAAGTTGACGGTTATCCTTTATTTGTACCCTATGGCCTTCCAGGAGAACAAGCTCAAGTTAAAGTGATTAAAGTGAAGAAGAACTTCGGTTTCGGTAAGCTGATTGAAGTTTATAAAGCCAGCGATGAACGAGTAGAGCCGCCTTGCGATGTTTACTATCAGTGCGGAGGCTGTCAATTGCAGCACATGAGCTACAGCATGCAGCTGGAAATGAAGCATAATCAAGTTAAAAATGCGATGAAAAAAGTCGCCCACCTTGACCATGTTCCCGTACACGATACGATCGGTATGGACGACCCGTGGCGCTACCGTAATAAAGTGCAAATCCCAGTCGGACAAAAAGAAGACGGCCAATTGATGACAGGATTTTACCAAAAACGCAGTCACAACATCATCGACATGGACACCTGTCTGATCCAGGACGAAATGAACGATCGCATGGTCGAATCAGTCCGTCGCATCGCGAGTGGACTTGGCATCGATGCCTACGACGAAGAAAATCACCGTGGTGTTTTGCGTCACATTATGGTCAGGACAGGCCAGACAACGAAAGATATCATGATCGTATTAGTGACACGAACGAAAAAACTTCCACAAAAAGATAAGCTCATCGACGAAATCCGTGACGCTTTTCCAAATGTGAAATCGATCGTGCACAACGTAAATTCTGAACGAACTAACGTCATCCTCGGAAAAGAAACAAAAGTTCTCTGGGGCGACGAATACATTTACGATACGATCGGTGACGTCAAATTCATGATCTCACCCAAGTCCTTTTACCAAGTAAACCCAACCCAAACGAAAACACTCTACGACCAGGCCCTAGAGTACGCCGACCTGCGCGGAGGCGAAACCGTTATCGACGCCTACTGTGGCATCGGCACAATCTCCCTATTTTTAGCACAAAAGGCCAAAATGGTCTATGGTGTAGAGATTGTACCTGAAGCCGTAACAGATGCGAAGAAAAATGCCCGCTTAAACGACATGGACAACGCTGAATTTTACGTCGGACAAGCAGAAGAACTGATGCCATGGTGGCACAACCAAGGCTTGCGCCCGGACGTCATCGTCGTGGATCCACCGAGAAAAGGCTGCGATGAGGAATTGCTAAAAGCCATGATCGATATGGAACTTGAGCGCATTGTGTATGTTTCATGTAATCCTTCAACTTTGGCGCGTGATTTGCGTGTACTTGAGGATGGTGGATATGAAACGAAAGTGGTTCAGCCTGTTGATATGTTTCCGCAGACGAATCATGTTGAGTGTGTCACGTGGCTGGAGAAGAAAGAGAAGTAAGCCCCTATTTTTTTAAGGGAGGGTCTGTGATTGGAAGCGAACAAAAAGTGGTTATCGATACCTGAAGATTTCAGGAAAAAATTGATCGGAAACGTCTTTAGCTCCAACTGTACAGACATGGTCACCATCACAGACTTTGTCATCCTTGATCATTTTACGGGTGTGATGTTGGATGGCAAATGTAAGAACTGTGGAAATAAGGATGGAAAAGAACCTTTTGATGATTCGTTGTTAAAAGATAGAGAGGAAAGGATTCGGAAAGCTTTAGATGGGTATCTGGGTATTGGGATTATGAGGTTTTTAGTTGATTGAGTTATTCAGTTTAATCTTCTTGCTATGGGTAATGCTCTAAGGAGAATGAGGACCCTTGTTTAAGGGTATAGTTAAGGAAAGCCTTGGCCTGAATCCTGACACAAACGAAAGCAAACTACATTACATTCACTAGGGAGGGGAATTTCTCATGTCTGATGAAAATATACGTAAAAGTTTAGTTGATGCCGCGTTTCAAAAGAAAAGCACAGAAGAGGAACAGAAAGTAAAAGAAGAAGACAAAGCAACCGAAGGCGATATCATTACTTTCGAAAATAACGGCCAACAGTTTGAAGCCGTCGTAACTTCTTCTAAATTACAAAACTCCGTTGTTTGCGACATGACCATTATGGGTGATTTCAACGAGCGCAATTTAGAATTCGAAAAAACTGTTGTTGCTCATACAAACTACAGCATTAAAGAACGCCGCGACGTGTAAGTTCAACAATAGTAATATTTTAAAAAGAGCATCACACTTATCAAGTGTGATGCTCTTTTTAAGTTGCGCTGGACGGGTTTAATGATTCATCTAGGAAGCGCCAGAACCGTCCCACTGCTTATTCGTGGGGTGAAAAAGGCTGATGGAGGAATCCTCCATCAGCCTTTTTTATGCGTATCTATACTAATAGAAAAAAAGGTCAACGAAGTTTTACTCACCAAAAGCTTCTGGAAGCATCTTAAAACCGTCAATCTCAGCATCCTCTTCCACTTCAATCATAATACAACGTTTGCCCTTATAGTTAACTTGCTTTACGTATTGCAGGTCCTGTGGGCTGATCGAGATGTTGGCTATTTTCGTGCTGATTTTAATGGATTTTGATTTGTATTTGGGAACGATGTTGCTTGCTTTCATCTCGTATGTTTCGTCATCGGTAACTTTTTGAAAAGCGGTTTTAACTTTTTCGGAATCAGTTTTTTCACCGCTGTAATTTAAAACACGTTCCACGTCCTTGTAGTCTAGCTTTGGTGTTTCTTCCTCTTCATTTTCCTCGACAACACGGTTGATTTCTCCATAGACACTCGCTAGAGTTGAAGGATTGAGCTGGTCTCCTAGGACGTCCTTGATTACTTCCTCAAAAACTGATTTGTCCTCTTTTGCTGTCATGAACTCTTCTCCGTTTAAAACGTCTTCAATAAACCGGTAGTCAGGCTCATTGGCTTTGCCCGCTGCGTAGAGAACGCGGTTCACGTCTGATGCGCCATCTGTGATGGAGGGAAAGAGAAATCCTGTCATCGGGTTCTTGAGATCAATGACGGGATCGACCTGAATATTGTACTTGAATTCTTTCTCAACATAGTCGAACTGTATTTCCTTTTTAGGCTCTTGTGTCTGGTTGATGCTGCAAAGAATAAAGGGGTTGGAGTAAACGGTGTCCCGTTCACTTTGCTCCGCTTCTTCATTACGGGGTTTCATTGGCTTCAGATAGTCTGCGCGAATGAAAGTGATGACCACATCCTTTTCATACGGATGGTCTTTGATCATTTTTTCTGTTATCTGTAGCATTTGTTCCTTCCATTCCTCGACTTCGCTGCTTAGCAATCCTTTATGAAGAATGAGGTTTGTGTGGTTTTCTGCGTCTTGTTTAAATTTTAGTTCAAATAATTTTTCATCCAGTTGGCCTGTTAGTAATTTTTTGAAATTATTTATAAAAAGCTCTTGCTGGTCTCTCTCAAGCATTTCAAACGGCTGGCTCTGGTGATGATAAATGTCCGTCGTTTCCTTCATGATATATACGTTGAAAATGTCAGTGATTTTCAGTAAGTCATTGTCCACTTTAAATTGTCTACGAATACTGGCAATATCTTTTTTGTCCATCGATCGTTCACTCCTAAGCTGGTCGGATATGATCCTATTTTTTATTTTAACATAAGGCTCTTTTACACGTCCTAATAGAGTAAGTCTCTTAATCGGGATGTAATCAGATGGTGATCCATCTGATTTTAATTTTAGTACCATTTATGCGATAGTAAAGGAGTCAAGGACGTGAATCATTGACCTTAGCTCATCAGTTTTCATTATATACATAATCGGTAAAGGAAGGATTTATTATGAAAATAGACTTAGAGGAAATCGCAGAACAAATCGATATCCAGCCAGAAGAATGGATGACTTTTTTAGATAAAAAAACTTATGACTTTATAGAATTCAGCGAAGAAGCTTATCAAGACGCGGAAGAGGGGGAACCTTACGATCACTTGCCAGATTGGCAGCAGGTAGAACGGAGTTGGGCTGATAAGGTAATAGGCGATGAACTGCGGTTTGTTCGTGTGCCGAAAAAAGATAAGGTTGAAGAATATGCCATGATAGAAGGATTTTCACTATCAATCAAAGATGGCGAGAAGCGGCAAGAGATGTTACGTGCCATTAGTGGTCGTGGTGCTTTTCGACGTTTTCGTACCCTTCTTGAACAGTGGGGAATGGATGAGGAATGGTATGACTTTCGTGACAGCGAGTACAAGCGAATAGCAAAAGAATGGTGTGAAGAAAATGGGATTGATTATATGTGATTTGGACTGATTCTAATAGAGTGCTTTCCGATGGGTGAGTTTAGAAAAAGACAGGAATTGGGAAGGTGCACTTATGTATATTGATTTTACTGCACACATTATTGGATGAAGTATTAATCTTAAGAAGGGCAGGCTATTCATGGAAAATATCATCGAGCAAATGCAGCATTCATTCCAAAAGGGCTTTATTGATCGCAACCATAGCCAGTCGAGTCGCTTTCGACCAGAACTTCTAGTTAATCAGGCAAGCAAGCGTCAGGATGTGCTGACGACGTTGGTCGATGAGCTGAAATCCTGCCAGTCTTTCATGTTTTCAGTGGCTTTCATTACAGAAAGTGGCTTAGCTACCTTGAAATCTCATCTGTTAGATTTGTATGAGCGAGGAATACGTGGCAAAATCCTTACTTCAACTTTTCAAATGTTCAATAAACCAAAAGTTTTTCGAGAGCTTCTCAAAATAAAAAACGTAGATGTCCGTATTGCAGATGTTGAAGGCTTCCATTCAAAAGGGTACATTTTTCATCATGATACATTTTATTCACTGATCGTTGGAAGTTCAAATTTGACGGCCAATGCTTTGAAAGTGAACTATGAGTGGAATCTGAAATTGACTTCTCATGAAAATGGGGAGATCATTCATCACTTTCACGATCAGTTCGAGGAAATGTGGGGGAACGCCCAACCGCTGACTGAACATTGGATTGATCTTTATGAAGAAGAGTATGTGCACCCACATTTTTCCCAAGTGGCTGAATTTCCTGGAGAGTACAAAGGTAACAGGTTAAAGGATTCTCTGGCTATCTATCCTAACAAAATGCAGAAAGCTGCATTAAAAGGAATTGAAAGTGTCCGTCAGGCTGAGGAAAATAGAGCATTGATTGTTTCTGCTACGGGTACGGGAAAGACTTACTTATCGGCTTTTGGTGTTCGTAGTGTCCGACCAAAACGGATGCTTTTCGTCGTTCACCGGGAACAAATTTTACAAAAAGCTAAGCAAGATTTTCATAGAGTGTTAGGTGGGGAAGAATCGGATTTTGGAATTTTATCTGGATCCGTAAAAGAAACGGATTCAAAGTATTTATTTGCAACGGTTCAGATGATGTCTAAACCCGAAGTGATGCAGTCCTTTGATCCAGAAGAGTTTGATTACATATTGATTGATGAGGTTCATAAAGCAGGATCAATGTCTTATTTACAGATAATTGAATACTTTAAGCCTGAATTCTTACTAGGGATGACAGCCACTCCCGAACGTACAGATGGTTTCAATTTATTCGAGCTGTTTGATTATAACGTTGCCTATGAAATTCGTTTGCAGGAAGCTTTGGAGGAAGATATGCTAACCCCGTTTCACTACGTTGGTGTTACAGATTTGATTGTCGAAGGTGAAGAGTTGGAGCGTACAGATCTATTTACACATTTAACGGCTGGAGAGCGAGTCGATCGAGTGATTGAAAAAATCGATTACTATGGGTATTCAGGAGAACGAGTCTCTGGTTTGATTTTTTGTAGTTCCAAACAAGAAGCGAGGAAACTTTCGCAACAAATGAATGAAAGAGGTTTTAGCACAGTGGCCTTAACAGGTGAGGATTCTCAGGAAATACGTCGTGAGCAAGTACTTCGCCTAGAAAATGGAGCATTAGATTACATACTAACGGTCGATATATTTAATGAAGGTATTGATATTCCTTGTATTAATCAAGTAGTTATGTTGAGACAAACAAAGTCGAGTATCGTGTTTATTCAGCAACTTGGAAGAGGATTGAGGAAGCATGATACGAAGAATTACGTAACAGTCATCGATTTTATTGGAAATTATGAAAATAACTATTTGATTCCGATAGCATTGTCAGGGGATTACACGCAAAATAAAGATAATATCCGCAGACGAATGATTGATACAAGTTATATCCAAGGAACATCCACTGTCAATTTCGAAGAGGTAGCCAAACAAAGAATTTATGATGCCATAAAAACAGCGAAGCTAACACATATGAAGGTGTTGAGAGATGCGTATAAAGAGTTGAAAAACAGGATTGGACGTGTTCCTCTTTTAGCTGATTTCCATAAGAATCACTCGATTGATCCGCGTGTCCTAGTAGATAAAAAGGACAATTACCATGAGTTTTTGATAGCCATGAAGGAAGAAATAGAGCCCTTAAGTAAATACGAACAGCAGGTGTTAACCATGTTTTCTCTGGAAATACTAAATGGAAAGCGGGAGCATGAAGTTGTGCTTTTGGATTTATTAATGGAAAATGAAAAAGTTTCATACGAATCATTTAAGGAAAAACTTCAACAAAAAAATTGTCGCACAGATGAACATACCCTTCGCTCGGTAGAACGGATTTTTAAATTAAGCTTTTTTACATCGAATGACACTAAGAAGTATGGAAGTTCACCTATTATAGAGTTGAATGAATACAGAGAATTTGAATGGAATCCAAGATTGAAAAAGAAATTATCGGATAATGGCTGGTTCAGAACACTAGTAAGGGATATAATACACGTGTCCTACATAAAGAACGAACAATACTCAAGTGACCTGCCGCTAACACCATATCAGAAATACTCTAGAAAAGATGCTTGCAAGCTGTTGAATTGGGATAACGATGAAGGGTCGACGGTATATGGATACAAGCCGAAACATCAAACGTGTCCTATTTTCATTACTTATCATAAAAAAGATGATGTCGAGTCTAGTATTAATTATGAAGATCAATTCATAAATCCAGAAATTTTGAAATGGTATACGAGAAGTAACAGAACGATTAATTCTAATGAAGTGCAAGAGATTATTGAAGCAAGAGAACGTCAGAACGACATTCATTTGTTCGTCAAAAAAGATGATGGAGAAGGTAGTGACTTTTATTATTTAGGGAAAGCTCTTCCAGACAAAAACACTGTAGAAGAGACGACTATGAAGGATAAAACGAAAGAGCTCCCTGTTGTTCGTATGAATATGATGATTGAACAAAATATTGATCAGAAGATATACGATTATCTTCACGAATGAAAGGCGCTGATGGCCTTTGTTAAGAAGCATTGGTAGGTTAACTGATGCTGTGTTACTATTAGGAAATATTACTGGAGGTTTATAAATGGATAATAATGATATATTAATTAGACTAAGATATGCACTGGATATTAAAGATAGCGATATGATAGAGATATTTAAACTTGGAGGCGTTGACCTAACTAAAGAAGAAGTATTAAAGGTGCTCACAAAATCAGAGAACAGTTACGATGATGAAGATGACTATGATTTTGATGTAGCTGAAAATGAAGATAATATAAAGTGTACGAATAGTATGTTAGACTCATTTTTAAATGGCATGATTATTTTTAAAAGAGGACAACAAGACCCTAAACCTGGACAACCGAATAAACCAGACAGGTCTATAAAGAATCATTCAAGTGTTAATAACGTTTTGCTGAAAAAAGTGAAGATAGCACTAACATTAACGAGTGAGGATATAATAGATATTTTAGAAGAAGCAGGTGTCACGATAACAAAAGGAGAATTAAGTGCGTTATTAAGAAAAGAAGGGCACAAGAATTATAAGGAGTGCGGTGATCGGTACGCGAGGAATTTCTTAAAAGGATTAACTATAAAATATAGAGGATAAAAAGGACTGTGGTCAATCGCCACCCTTATCCTTCTCTGATAAGTCAGATCCGCTATTTTTTGAAAATAGTCGGATCTTTTTTAGCTTTTTTTCATATAAGGGCAGTATTGTTGAGGACTCGATTCCAAGATCATGGTGTGGAGAAAGGGGCGTGGGGAAGGAGTCGCTTTCCGTGGGCGTGCGCTGAGCCTCCTCAGGCTGGCGCCTTGCGGGGTCTCATCTAACCCGCGTATCCCACAGGAGTCTCCCCCTTCCCCAACGCCCCTTGCCGTATGTTGCGATCGAAATCGAAACCGTTCTACTGTTACTGTTAAAGTATGAGGTATCTGTTATATCAATTGAGCCACTAAGATAAGTTAATAAAAACTGGTAATAATTTCAGTCCATAAACAGTAGCTAGGAGGCTCACCTGACGTGTATGCCTAACCCTCACCACCTCTCCTTGTAAAGATCGTTTCCAAATTTACATTACAGGTCAATTTGATGTCCTGAGTGGATCATTTCAATGGCAATATTCTCACAGCACCACTAATCTTCATAAGGGGTTCCGTTCCACTCTTCATAGTCATGGGTGATGGGAAACTGCGAGACTCCAGCGGGAAAGGATAGACTGGCGAGACCCCGCAGAGCTCGAGGAGGCTTGCCGTCTTCCCCGCGGAAAGCGAGTGGTTTCCCATCCCCCATTCTCCGGTGAAAAGCAACGGAACCGCCATTCCTTTATTCCGCAATCTGGGGCTTACTTTAACAAGCTTCATATACAAAAAACATACTGTCATTTCATACATGGATTAAATGCCAAATACATCAAAACTCTATTATAAAATGACATTGTAGGATGAATCGCTGGCGAAACTTGAGAGGAGGGAATTCTCATCAAATTTAACGTTAGGGAACAATTTTTTTGCGATAAGGAACAATTCGCACGAGAACGGGAACAATCTATCTTTGTTATGGAACAATCCACAATAGAACGGGAACAATTATTTATAAAACGGGTTATAACCGATAAAAATGCAATAATGCAAAGAGAGTCATCTTTATATAGTGATCTGGCCAAAAGTTGGGGTCAGCGCCTTCTGCCGTATAGAGCAGTAAAAGAATGATGAGTAGGAGAGAACTGATCCCAATATCAAGATCATCGCATCCATGACTTCAGATCTAACTTAAAAGAGAAACTTTTCCCCAAGAAACCGGTATCTTCTTTATAGGAAGATGCCGGTTTCTTATGTAAAAAGATAAATGTAAAAACGTACATTAGTGATACTCCTCACTTCGCTTTCCATTCCTTCTATATAAAATGAAGTTGTAGGATAAATTGATCGCGAAAGGAGCGATGATGATGGCTGAGCGGCAATTATCAAGTAAAACGCAGACCGTCAAACAAAAGAAAATCGAGGATGAGAACTCACTTAGGGGAACGTTGATTTCGGTAGGGGTTGTAGGAGCAGTAATCGTAATTATGTGGGTATCCGTATTTTGGCTCTATATGTCAAGAGTGTAGGGGAGAGGAGAAATATGCATCGGTTGGAAGAGATTTGGATGACGTTGAGCGTCGGACTTTTAATTGCATTTATGTTAATTATTGGATATCAGACGTTTGCCATGGGTATGGGACCGCCAAGTCATAAGGAAACCATTGATCCTCAAAAGGTAAAAGAAACTGCTCCCTTTGATGAACCTGGTGTTAAGGAAATGGGCGATAACAAATATGAAGTGGTCATGATATTGCAGGCGTTTCAATTTACGCCAAGTGATATTGAGCTACCTGTAGGAGCAGAAGTAACTTTTACAATGGCATCACCAGATGTATCTCATGGATTTCAAATTGCTGGGACAAATATAAATGCTATGGTCATGCCTGGACATATTCAGAAAATCACACACACGTTCAATGAGCCAGGTGAGTTTCTAGTGTTATGTAATGAATATTGTGGGATAGGTCATCAGATGATGTCTACAACAATTACTGTGAAGTAAGGGGGGAGCATTAATGGATGCAGTAAGAGAAACGATTCGTCAACAGTCAAGTGCACTAGGTGTAAATAAAGAAGACGCTAAGGTTTCGTTATCTTATTTATCAGTAGCGTTTGTGGCGCTTCTTATTGGTGGAGTTTTAGGTTTGTTGCAAGGATTAGAGCGTTCAGGACTTTTAGAACTACCGACTTGGTTTAATTATTATCAAGTGTTAACGGCTCACGGAATTTTATTACTACTCGTTTTTTCAACTACTTTTACAATCGGCTATCAATATGCCAACCTTTCTCATTCATTTGGAGGGCTGCTGCCGAAAGTTCGAAAACTGTCTTGGATTGGTTTTGGTCTTATGGTATTCGGGACCATAATGGTTGCCACAATGATCGTATTGAACGAAGCATCCGTGTTATACACATTTTATCCACCTTTAGCAGCGCATCCGTTATTTTATGTTGGATTAGTCTTTCTTGTTTTAGGAATTTGGGCTTGTAGTTTTGGGGTTTTTATTAATTACCGTCACTGGAGAAAATTACATCCAGGTCAACCAACACCGTTATTAGCATTTTTCGCGATGGGTGTGTTCGTATTATGGTTTTTTGCAAGTGTCGGAGTAACTATAGAAGTTTTAACACTGATTCCTTGGTCTATGGGCTTAGTGGAAACGACAAACGTTATGGTGGGGCGTACGTTATTTTGGTGGTTTGGTCATGCGTTAGTGAATATTTGGTATCTTGTAGCTATTTCTGCATGGTATGTCATCGTACCAAAAATTATCGGGGGAAGACATTTTAATGAAAAATTAATTAAGCTTGTGGTTATATTGCTGGTTATTTTAAATATTCCTGGTGGGTTTCACCACCAAATTGTAGATCCGGGAATCTCACTGTCAGTTAAATTTTTACATGTATTTATGAGTCTAGCAATAGCTGTCCCTTCGTTAATGACTGCTTTTGCTATGTTTGCTGTTTTCGAACGTGCAGGGAGAAAACTGGGGGGCAAAGGTTTACTAGGCTGGTTTAAGAAACTTCCGTGGGGTGATGTTCGGTTTTTAGCTCCTATGATTGCAATGATTGCTTTTATTCCTGGGGGAGCAGGGGGCATTGTTAATACGAGTAATCAGTTGAATCAAGTAGTTCATAACACGATGTGGGTAGTTGGTCATTTTCATGTGACGGTAGGTATGTCGGTTGTTATGACGTTTTTCGGTATTTGTTATTGGTTAATTCCGTATTTATCAAAGCGCCAGCTCACACCACGAATGAATAAAATAGGTGTAATTCAAACGATTATTTGGACCGTTGGGATGATACTGATGGCGGGTTCGCAGCATTTGGTAGGGTTACTAGGTGATCCAAGAAGAACTTCGTTTACGACATATGGGGACCATCCAACAGCTTTAAGCTGGATTCCTTATGAGTATGTCATGGGGGCAGGGGCAACGTTGCTGCTAATCGGTGTGATTATTCAGGTTTATGCCGTGTTTAACATGATGTTCTTTGCGCCAAAAGGAGAAACGGAATATCCAGTTGCTGAACCGGAGGATGATGCGGAACTAGCACCGATGTGGACCGAGCGTTGGGGTCTTTGGATTGTGTTACTACTCATGGTTGTTTCCATGGCCTATGTCGTGCCAATTATGGACTTTGTTTTTAATGCACCTCCAGGATCACCACCTATTAGGACATGGTAATTTATGTGAAGAGGTAATCTATTAAATTCGATTACCTCTGATTTCTTTAAGGAAGTGATCATTATGATCCAAAATCGTCGTACTACTTTTGCTATGATTCTTGTTGTGTTGTTTGGAACTGTGCTGTTCTATATAAGTACTGACGGATTCCGAGCATTTACCTCGGAGGGGGCGAGAACGTATCAACTAATGAAAAACAAGCCTGAGGTTCCTCCAGTAACACTGCAAGACAGTAAGGAACGAACCTATACTTTCAGTGAATTTGCTGAAGATAAATATGTTTTTCTAACGTTTATGTATACCAACTGCAAAACGGTATGTCCGCAATTAGAACTGAATATGGCTAAAGTCTATGATTTAATACCAAGTAAATATTTGGGTGAAGATATTGTTTTTCTTAGTATAAGTTTTGATCCAACGAGAGACGATTCCGATACGTTAGCAAAGTACCGGACATATTTTGGCAGTGATGGTGAAACGTGGAGAATGGCACGAGTTAAGGATCAAAAGGAATTAGATGTATTATTAAAAGAACTTGGTGTTGTCGTGATTCGAGATGGGGATGGGAATTTCCAACATAACACAGCCTTTTATTTGATAGGAAAAGGTCATCTGTTAGAAGTAATGGATTTTACTAAGATCGAGGAAGCTGCCAAAACAATTATTACGATTCTTGAAAATGAGGGTGGCGAATCATGAAACAATCAGTCTATGGTTTAGTGTTATATATTTTCTTGATTCTCCCTCCTGTTGCTAGTTTATTAGAATCCATAATGATTGTTCATATGCACATGCAAATGCCTTTGTTGGTTATATCGGGTTTCCTCATGACTCGTTTTTTTCAAATACGGTTTCCTGAATTTTTTAAGAAATGGAATGGTAATGGTGTTCCTGGCCTTCTTCTATTCGCTATTATCTGGAGTTATTGGATGATCCCAAGAGTTATGGATGAAACATTAACAGTACAGGCGGTAGAGGTGTTTAAGTTTATCAGTCTACCTTTTTTAGCTGGAGTACCTCTACGTGACAGTTGGAGCAAACTAAGTTCCATTGGAAAAAATATTGTCTATGTATTTATTACTCTTGTATTTATTATGATGACATGGTTATATATTGGAGCAGATGAACAACTATGTAATAACTATCTTATGGTAGAACAGAAAACAGTTGGCTTTGGATCATTGGCTCTTTCGATATGTATGGTGATCTACCTTTTTCAGTTATATTATGTTGATCAGTCCGAATTTGAATAAATATTTTCGGGTAGTGATTTTTTTCACAGAAAATAGTTGTGGGATGCTTTACAATTAAAAGTGTAAGAAGAAACCAAATAGGGGGTTATTTTAATGAAAAAAGGAATTTTTGCTTTAATGTTCACTGCTCTTATTCTTGTTTTAGCAGCATGCGGAGGCGGAGACGAAGAAGTAGACGGGGGAGATACACAAGAAGCAACAGGGGCAACGGTTGATATTGTTGCAAGCAACTGGGAATTTAATGAGGAAAACTTTACGGCTCCTGCCGGCGAAATAACGTTTAATCTTACAAACGAAGAAGGAATGCACGGAATTGAAATTGAAGGGGCTGATGTAAGTATTAATAACGAAGGTTCAGCTACAGCAACACTTGAACCTGGTGAATACACTATCAAGTGCAGTGTAGTTTGTGGTACTGGTCATGCAGATATGGTGTCAACTTTGACGGTTGAATAGCAGCATTTAAGGTAGTATTTCAACTTGAACATATGTATAGGCCAACCGAAATCACCGGTGTCATGTGACCCAGATTTATTGTCAGGTGCATCGGTGAGGGAGGGGGATTGAATTTTTACGTTGCGTAAAACGAAAAAGACATGACATCTATATTCCTCTAGATAGTGATTTCCATTTAGCAAGTTTACTTTGATTTTCTCCATCCGCATCACATCCACTTAATCTTTTCCTTGACGTACATATCCTTCTTCCTTTTTAAGACACCCACTACCGAGCCGTTCAGTTATGCTAAAATATAAGAAGACATAATGCATTTTAGCATCTATCCAACAATGATTGAGGTGATTTAATTGGAGAAGAGTTTACAAGTAAATACAAATGCAGATAGTAGTCCTAATACATTCTCTGATTTTAAGTCTCTTTTTAAAGTGATTGTGTTAGTTTCTAATGTTTTACCTGTATTTACTGGTTTCTGGCTATCCCTTTTCTATATGGAAGCTTCTTTCAAAGAATATTGGGGTGTTTTTGTATTAACGATCATAGGTAGTACTTTAATTATGGCTGGTGCCTTACTACTTAATAATTGGTATGATAGCGATATAGATGCCGTTATGGAACGAACAAAGCTTCGACCGACAGTTACTGGTAATATCTCACTTAGACTTGTATTTATGATGGGCATTGCTCTAAGTATTCTCGGTTTAATTATTCTCCTATTTACAACAGTCGAAGCAGCTATTTATGCAGCAGTTGGATGGTTCACATATGTCGTGCTTTATACGATGTGGTCCAAAAGAAGATATACCGTTAACACGATGATCGGTAGTGTTTCGGGTGCAGTCACCCCTTTAATTGGCTGGGCATCGATCCAATCAGCATTCCATATTGTACCGATTGTTTTGTTTGTTATTTTGTTTATTTGGCAAATTCCCCATACGTATGCAATAGCTATAAAAAAACATGATGAATATAAAGCAGCAAAAGTTGCTATGGTTCCTGTGATCTGTGGATTTGAATATACCAAAAGACAAATGCTTGTTTATATTGTTTGTTTAATTCCATTACCGTTATTAATCCCTTCATTAGGTTGGGAATTCTTCACCATTGCAACTTTACTTTCTATTGGTTGGCTAATGCTTGCCATAAAGGGATTTTTTGTTAATGATGATTTAAAGTGGGCACATTGGATGTTTTTATATTCCATAAATTATCTGATGATCCTGTTTGCTACAATGATAATCGTTGTTTTTTAAAATTGAAGTTTTTTGAGCATAGGGTTCCCCAGCTCTTGTGGAAGATGCCATGCATGATTATGTCTTCTTCTTGAGTATTATCAAAACCCCCAGCTTTCCTATGATAGAGGAAGGCTGGGGGTTTTGATTAAGCCAAATATCTTGGGAAAAGAATATTGTTTTCCAAATGAATGTGTTGGAACGTTTCCGCTTCAAGTTCTTCTAATCGATTGTACACGAGACGGTATGTGCCGCACGCGCCTTCGGGTGGGGAATAGTCGTTAGTAATCTCGCGGAGTTTTCTTAAAATCTCTCCTGCATGACTATGCTCATCCTCGAGATTAGTTAATGCAGTTGCAATGGTTTGAAGCTGCTCTTCACTTGGCTTTTCCTCATATTGCATAATCAATGGGAAGTTCTCATTTTCTTCTTTCAAAGTGTGTTGTTCTAGATCCATTTTAAGTTCATTAAAGAGCTTATGAATGTCCTTCAGATGAGGTTGGTTGCCACCGTGGACTTTCATGACTTTTGTTACATAAGGGCTAAGATTCGGTAGTTCTTCCTGTAAATAACGATGATGTTTCTGAACAATGTGATCAATCAATTCAGAAGAAGAAGCTGTGTCCCAATTGATTTGCATTTGGTTTAGTGATTCATTTTCTTCGTATAAATCATTTAAACGTTGTAAAACTTCCTTTTTAGAGAGATCCCTTTTTTCTATAGCTTCACTGAGCGGGCGATTACCGCCACAGCAAAAATCGATCCGATAGGACTTGAAAAGGTCACTAGACTTAGGAAATTGTGTGACAATATCACTGACAATAGACTGTTCATTAAATGTTTGTACCATGCAATATCCCTCCATGTGTTGGTGTGTCTTTATAATAGCAGGAATATGTTCTTCAATTAGTGATATAATGCACAGCTTTACTATGAAATAATTAACTTTATAGAATCATTTCCTCTTCCAGCTTCTCTTGATTGATAATGAAACAGCCTTCTTCTGATACTTTAAGCACATCTTTTTTTCTCAATTGAGTCAATGTGCGGCTAACGGTTTCTCTTGAAGTGCCGATCATATTGGCTAGTTCCTGGTTAGTAAATGTGCTAGTCAACTTAAAATCATCATTTCCATAGGGCTGACCATTGGTACGAGTTAACCTAATTAACAACATAATCACTTGTTCGAAGGTATTGTGTAAAATTTGTTCCTCTAATCGGTCTTGGAGGTCGATGATCTTACTTCCTAATACTCTAAATAGCTTTACGCATAACTCAGGCTGATTAACTAGAATTTGTTCAAATGAGTGGATAGGAACACAAATCAAACGGGATTTCTGCATGATCTCGGCATTTGCTGGATTTAGGCCGCCACGAAAGAACCCCGCATGTGGAAACATTTCTCCGGATTCTAGCACGGAAACAATCTGTTCTTTGCCATGGATATCTGTTTTATATATTTTCACTTTACCAGATTCAATGAAAAAGACTCTGTCCAATGGTTCATCTTGCATGAAGACAAAAGAACGGGCATTGTAAACTCTTGCGGATGAAATGTTAGCAATATGATCGATCTCATCATCAGAAAGTTCTTTGAACAAGGGCACTTTTTTTAAATTTTCCTGAATGATAGGGGTTTTTTTCAAAGTATTCACTTCGCTTTCTTTCTCATACTTTTTGGTATATAAACACATGCGGGTTCACTCTCTAGGTAGTCACCTGTAAGGGCGTAGGCTCTAGATCGTGAACCACCGCAAACGTGTCTGAATTCACAAACTCCACATTTTCCTTTAAAAAGGTCAGGATTCCGTAACTCTTTGAAAATGGATGAATGACGATAGATATCGGCAAGAGATTCTGTTCTTATATTTCCTGCCTTTATCGGCAGCAGTCCACTCGGATAAACATCGCCAAGGTGAGAAATAAAAACGAACCCATTGCCGTCATTTACCCCTTTAGGTGCTCGGCCAAGCCCGTCGAACGCAGCGGTTTTACCTGCATTCAATGCATCTTGATATTGGATGTGTTGTGTTTTTTCTTTATTATTTCGCATTTTGTCAGCAATCACTACACGTCGGTAATGTTGGGCTGCCGTTGTTTTAACATCAAAAGGAACCTGATGACTTAATTGGTTTAACCAGCGAAAAACCCTTTCGTGTTCAGCAGGGGAAATCATAGCAGAAGCTTTTCCTCGTCCTGTCGGAACTAAAAAGAAAACACTCCACAATACACAATTTAAAGATTCCACAAGCTCAGCCATCTCTTCTAGTACATTATAGTTATATCTTGAGACGACAGTATTAATTTGTAAAGGTAATTCTAAGTCGTGAAGATGGTCAATCGCATTCATAGTTAAATCAAACGACCCAGTAGTTCCTCGAAAGTGATCATGAATAGCTGCGGTAGGGCCATCCAGGCTGAAGGCCCATCGAGCCAATCCTATATCCTTCGCTTTTTGAATCTCTTCTTTTGTAACGTTAGGAGTAGCACTAGGAGTCATAGATACACGCAATCCCTTTTGAATCGCATAGGAGGCGATGTCATAAACGTCAGGTCTCATTAGTGGATCTCCGCCTGTAAAAACAAGCATAGGATGATCCATTTCGCAAATGGAGTCGATTAATTGTTTGCCTTCCTCAAAGTCTAGTTCAAGAGGATGGCGGTGATATTGGGCCTCAGCTCGACAATGTAGACAGTGTAGTTCGCACGCTCTTGTTAATTCCCAAATGACGATAAAGGGATTCTCATGGAAATCTCTACTATTCATATTCATTCCTCCAAATTTTTATATACATATTGTATATAAAAATTAACACTTAATAAGTGAAGTTCATCACATGTTCAGTCCGATCACCCTTTAGTGCTTTGGGTGAAGAGAAGAAAAAACAACTTCATTTAAAGTGTGTATATGTCCGCAAGAAAATGAATATAACCGCGATCACGCTTACCTTAAAGTTTATATTTTTTCATTTAATCTAAAGATTGTTATAAAGTAGGTTTTTGTTTAAAGTGTTATTTTTTATAATAGGGTCGTTATCTTTCTTTCATATCTTCTTTTAATAGACACCTTTCCCTATAAAACTATACAATATTAATAGAACAGAGTAACGAGGAGTGTAGACATGGCCCCTTTTAAAAAAGTGACCGAAGCTTCCTATTTAACAGCAGATCGCGCGTGGAGTTATCGAGCCATTTTGCGCTATTTTTATATACAGCACGAACGAATGCGTGAGTTCCTGTTTCCTGAGGAAATTCTCGCTTACTTAAGGGAGTTTGATGAGTTCAGAGATTTTTCTGAGGAACAGTTACACATTGATCTAGGTGCTTTAGTTAAATGGAATAATCTTATGGCACGGCAAGAAGTTGGCAAAGTTCGGACGGTTGAGGAGTTCAAGAAAAAGCGTTTTCGCTATCAATGTACGCCATATACGGTAGAGTTTGAACGTATGTTACAACAGCTTGAAGGAATGGGGGAGACTTTCGGTGGTTCCCTAGAGAAAACACAGTTTGAAAGATTGTACCAAACGCTCCTTACTATTGAAAAAACACTTGAAGCACAAGAAGATGAGAAGGCTGAAGAGTGTGCGCAGAAGTGGGATGATGTATTCACATATTTTCGAACCATTACGCAGAACACGTCGGATTATCTAGCCTATTTAAATAGTGAAGAAGTAGAGGAATAGATGCAAACTGAGGCTTTTCTAGTTTATAAAGATCAGTTTACAACTTATTTACGCGATTTTATCATCGCCTTACAACAAACAGCTGTTCAAATTCAAGAATTGCTAGGACGTATTAATGATGAAAAGTTGACAGGTTTCGTAAATAAAGTCGTTCATCACCAGGAGCAGACGTTCCGCTTTGAGAAGCAGTCTTTTGAGGACAAAGTTATTGATCAACTCGAAAAATGGCGAAGTCTAGAGGTGTGGTTTCTAGGTCATAATCAAGGTGAGAGTGAATATGAGATGTTGGAGGCTAGAACAAATGAATCGATTCGCCGAATTACACGAGTAGTTCAGCGACTTGGTGAGCGTCACCAACATTTCCACAGTCGGAAAAAGGATTACCTGTATTTAGCTGAGTGGTTTGATGGGATAGGATCGCTTGATGAAGCACACAAGTTGTCGTCGATCGTTTTTGGTGTATTCCATACTCGTCATTTTCATATTGACCATGTACCGACGGATGATATTTATACAGATATTTGGGAAGAAGCTCCAATGAAACACCAAACGAAACCGAGAATAAGAGGATATACAGAAAAAACAAAAGCAGGCGCTATGAAGAGCAATGATAAGAAAAAGGAAAAGTTACGAAATGAACATTTGAAACAGCGTCAAATGGAGCATCTGCTCATAGAAAAATACATTGATGAATCAGAAATACGTACAGCTGATTTACCCGTGGTTGAGACGCATATTCGCAAAGTCTTATTAACGTGGCTTGGAAAAGCAATGGCACGGAAGGACCGAACGATCAAAACTGAAATTGGCCGCAAAGTTAAGGTTGACCTGGTAGATGATGAGCGGATCACTCTTCATGCTGAGGATGGGTCGCTAGAAATGCCAAAGGTTGTGTATCGGTTTATGCCTTAATAACTGACCAAAAGGATGCGGTTTCACATTAAATTTGAAGGAAGGGACTTGAATGGAAGTCAAAGTGTTTGATGAAAAAGCACAAGAGGCGTTAAGTGTCTTGTTTGAACAATTTTGGATTCTTCGTTCAGAGGAGCCTGGTTATTATCGCAGGATACGTGAACGGGAGCATCAGTTGAAGCGTTACGTGATGGAGAAGTTCGGATTTGATTTAATTATCCATCAACACTTTATTAAGTTGGAAAAAATTTCGGTTGAACCGAAGGCTTGGATGGGCATTCAAGAATTCCTCGAGCCGATGGACTATGGTATTTTTTGCTGTGGGTTAGCTTTTACTGAGAATCGATC
Organism: Halobacillus seohaensis; assembly: GCF_042663045.1. NCBI lineage: Bacteria > Bacillati > Bacillota > Bacilli > Caryophanales > Bacillaceae > Halobacillus > Halobacillus seohaensis. The sequence goes on from NZ_JBHSZV010000029.1 coordinate 38,145, forward strand.
AGTCGATGATCAATTCCTATTATCTGATATATGTGAAGACATCCAAGATATGTATCCAGGCGAATTCCCTCTCGATTGGACGAATTACAACCATCGTAAGTCACTTGTTCGTGCTATGAGAAAGCTAGTGCGTACCGGAATTTTGAAAACAGTTGATGGTGAGATTGACCTTTTTGCTACGAATGAAGGATATGAAGTGCTCTATGAGGTGACCGTTTATGCGCGTTATTTTATGCGTTCCTATCCTGATGATTTATTTCAATATAATTCAGCAGAAGAGATTTTAGCTAGTGAATGGAAGCAACAAGAGGTTGATCAGCGAAGAAAACGGGTGTACCGCAAGCTTTTATTCTCGCCTGTTGTCTATCGTCAAGGAGATGATGATCCTGATTTCGCTTATATTAGAAAGTTTCGTAATCGGTTAAGGGACGACTTGGAGGAGCATACGCCATATCGTTTAGAATTGTTCAAAAATGCTGCGATGCTAGTGATGGACGAGAAAAAACAGCTTCACACATTATTTCCCGATCAAAAGGCTATTTCGGATGTTGTGCTACATTTTTCTTCTTTTCTAAGAGAACGAATGCACGAGTTCGAACTTAACTCACAAGGGGAGTTAAAGTTAACGAGTGTAGAGTTCCAGCGTATGGTCGAAGATGTAAAAGCCGCGTATGGACACGGATGGAGTAAGGCTTACCGTGAAGGCACAATAGCAACAATTAGTAAAGAGTTATTGCAACTATTTAAAGAGTGGGAATTTGGTTACATTGAAGATGAAACGGAAATGATCGTCCTTCAATCAGCACTTGGTCGAATGACGGGGGATTTCCCTCAAGAATATAACTTAGAGAGGAGGCACAAGGATGCAGAAAACAAATAAATGGAAGATGAATCGAGCGGGGTTACTGAATTTTTGGTATTACGATGAGGAGACTTTCGACTTCTCCAATGGAAAACTGTTATTACGAGGAAGTAATGGGTCAGGTAAATCAGTGACTATGCAAAGCTTTCTACCTGTATTACTTGATGGACGGAAATCTCCTGATCGACTTGATCCATTTGGTTCTAAAGCTAGACGGATGGAGGACTACTTGTTAGGTGAAAAAGAAATTGCTGATCGAGATGAGCGGACCGGCTACCTTTTTATTGAATACAAGCGAGAAGATACGAATCAGTATTTAACGACAGGGATTGGCTTGCAGGCGAAACGTCATAAAGCAATGAAGTTTTGGGGATTTGTCATCACGGATAATCGCAGAATTGGCGAGGATTTTTCACTGTATAAGGAAGAATGGAACGCTGGGGAGAAACAGAAGATCCCTTTTTCCAGAATTGAACTTGAGAACAGAATCGCGGACGGTGGTTCAGTTGTTCAAAGTCAAAAGGAATATATGAATCTCGTTAATAAATACGTCTTCGGTTTTGAAACAACAGAAGCTTATGAGGACCTCATTAAATTATTGATTCAGTTGAGGAGTCCTAAATTGTCAAAGGACTTCAAGCCGACGGTGATTTATGAAATTTTAGAAGCTGCCTTGCCTCCTTTGTCTGATGAAGACCTTCGTCATTTATCGGACACGATTGAGCATATGGATCAAACGAAGCAACAAATTGAACAATTAAACCGTGAGCTAGAAGCTTTAAAAAAATTAAACCAAGCGTATCAAACGTATAATGAGCGGCAACTTGCTGATCAAGCAGAGGAGTTTGTTAAAGCTGATCGTAAAGCGAAAAGAGAACAATCGGCGTACGAAGAACAAGTACAAGATCAGCAAAAGCTAGCATATGAAATTAAGTCACTAGAGAAACAAAAGCAAGGACTTGATCAGCAACAGGACACCTTTGAGCAGAAGGAAGAGCGGTTGCGTTCCCATAAAGTTTGGAATTTGGAACAGGAACGCCAAGAAGTAGAACAAGCACTAAAAGGAATGCGGCAGACATGGAAGGAAAGAGACGATAAGCTTTCTCATCGACGTCAGCGCGAACTAAATATTAAACAGGAGCAAGACGAAGCGGAAGAAACTGTTCGAGAACAGTTGGAGTTAATTGATGATCATATCCTGAACCTACGTAATGACGCGGAAGAAAGTTCGTTTATTGATCATGATTTAAATGAGCAGGACTACCAACGTCACCGATCGGGTGCTTTTCAATTTGATATGTGGAAAAAGCAAGCCAATCAACATTTTGATAAGCTAGGAGAAATTGAAAAAAGCTTAGAACGCTATGAGTACTTAAAACAACAATACGAATCCAAAAACAATGACATTGCTGATTTACAAAGAAACAGAGATAAAGCCAAGCATGAAGAACAAGATTGGTCAAATTTGTTTGAAGAGGACAAGCAAGCGAAGTTGAATGAGATCCATGCCTGGGTCGAAGCCAACTCGCACTTTGTAATTGATGGTGAACAATTGCAGCAAACGGCTCGTTCCATCTTAAACTTATATGAACCTACAGAATATACAGAAATACAACAGCCGTATCGCCAGTCTCAATTTCGTTTTGAGCAAGAACAACGAAAACAACTTTCGAAATACGAGCATGATTTAGATGGTGTCACACAAGATATTGCCGATAAAGAAGCAGAAGTTAAAGAATGGAAAGATAAAAAGGATCCTGAACCTGATCGCCATGAACAGACGAAGTTATCTCGAGAACAGTTAGTGGCGGATGGCCGAGCATTTCTTCCACTTTATGAAGCTGTGGAATTCCGTCCTGACATCCCTGATGAAGTTAGGCCTCGAATCGAAGCGGCTCTTCTTGATGCTGGGTTGCTTGATGCTTTAATTATGAATGATAATTCTTCCGTGGACCATGATCGTGTGATTGAACCTAGTCCTCATTTAATGGAACATACACTTGCTGATTATTTGGTGCCAGATGAGGAAACGAGGAGGAATATTCCTGTTAACCTAGTTGAAGAAGTTTTACAAAGCATTGTGATTGATGATGCCGATGCTACAAGTTCAATTGGAGAAGACGGAAGTTACCATCTCGGAATCTTGCGAGGTCATGCTGTTCCTGTAGATCATACACGATTCATTGGCCGAGCTGCAAGACAGCGTTATCGGGAGCGGAAAATCACTAGTTTAGAAGAAGAACTGACAAAATATTACCATCAAAGACAGGTTATTCAAACAGCAATTACGAGTATAAATGATAACATCAAGCAATCACAGCAAACGATCGAAAACTTTCCAAAAGATATAGACTTACGGGAGAGTTTTCGGAGAATCCAAGAAAAACGATTTGAAATTAAACAGTTTGATGAGCAACTAGAGCGACTTAATGCTGAACTGCGTACTATTTATGACGGATTCCGCTCGATTAAAGGGACTATTGAAAATCAAACACGTCATTATAATATAGAAACAACTCGTCAGGCATACCAGCAAGCAATTACTGTCATGAATCACTATGAAAAGGATTTGATCGAGCTAGAAGGAATGCATACAACTTATTTGCATCACCAAGATCACATCGTAAGACTTGAAAATCGTTTAGAGGAACTAGCTCAAGAAGTTGATGAGCTACGTGGAGAAGTAAACGAATATGAGGATCATGTGAAGCGAAAAGAAATGAACTTACAAGAAATCGTCGCCCAACTTGAACAACAAGGTGCAGAAGATATCCGTAAACAAGTTGAAGACGTGCAAAAAGAATTAGTCCGTATTCGAAGCGAACTCGTTCAAATTAATGAACTGCTTCCAGCCAAACGGAATCAGTATGACAATAACGAAGACAGACGATTACAACAACAAGCGAAGAAAGACCTTTGGCAACAGTTGCGATCAACATGGGAAGCGACTTTTTCACAAGAATGGAACCACGGATTTGTTGAATTATCCAATCAGAGTGAAGTTGATATTCTTCAGCTTGCCAAAAAAGTCCATAAAGAATACGGTTATCTTTTAAAAGAGAAGGATGCAAGCCAGGTAGCTGAACAGCTCACAAGAATGTTTTACTTCGTACAAACCGATCTTATGGAGTACCGGATGAAAGATTATGAGAGAACAGCAAATACACCTGAGTGGATGAACGAAGTAGAAGCTGATGATGATCTTCCTCATTTGCAACATTGGAAGCTAAAGGCAAGAAGACGTTTTGTCGAGTTAGATTATTTCGGAAAGCAAGTGAACCCAGCTTATGTGCAGATTGAGCTTGAGAGTGAACAAGTTCGGCAAGAGGGGATGCTTGACCAAAAAGATCGCGAGCTTTACGAAGAAATCTTGTTCAAATCTGTGGGTAATAAGTTGCGCAGCCGGATTCAACGTGCAGAAAAATGGACGGAAAAAATGAACAAACTGATGGAGTCACGTAATTCGTCTTCAGGACTTACCTTTTCGATTAAGTGGAAACCACGAACTGCTGATAGTGAGGAAGAGTTAGATACGAAAGATCTCGTTAGCCTATTAAAACGGGATGCGCGAACGTTGAAAACGGAAGACTTGGATCAGATCATCCATCATTTCCGTTCGAAAATAGACAAAGCAAAAGAGCTCATTGATGACAAAGGGGAAGGTCATACACTACTTCAAGTGTTAAAAGAAGTACTCGATTACCGTAAATGGTTCTCGTTTGTCTTATCCTATAGACGTACGAATGAACCGAAGAGAGAACTTACTAACCATGCATTTTATAAGTTTAGTGGGGGAGAAAAAGCAATGGCAATGTACATTCCCTTATTTACCGCCTGCTATTCGAGGTACCAAGAAGCAGAAGCCCACGCACCTTACATTATTACGCTTGATGAAGCTTTCGCCGGTGTCGATGAAAATAACATTCGGGAAATGTTTGAAATCGTCGAGAAACTCGGGTTTGATTATATGATGAACTCTCAAGTCTTGTGGGGCGATTATGATACAATCTCAGAATTATCGATCAGTGAATTAGTCCGACCACAAAATGCTGACTTTGTTACGGTGATTAACTATCGTTGGGACGGCGAGAAATTAGACTTAACCTTACCTGAGGATGAAGCAGAATTGGAAAACGAGCCGGTAGAAGGATGATCTAACATGACGAATTTGGATGAAGCTTTACAATACTTTGCAGCAGAAAGGGCTTTTCATCGCCTTTTTCTGCTGTTTCGAAAAAAGTATAAGTCGCTGGGCCGCGTCGGTGGATCGATTAAGGTGGACAAGTTAACTAGCAAAGAATTAGATGCAATTGCTTTATTTATGGGAATGAGTACTGAGGAACTTTTACAGAAAAAAACGCTTACTCTTTTACAATTTGAGCGACAGCTTGCCCATACACGTTTTGATGATATAGGTTTGAAAGAGTTGCTAGAAGAGTATTTTGATGAATCCCTTGTTTCGAATAAGGAAGTCAAACAACAGAAAGATCTTCAGGAAAAAGAGTTTCTTGAAACATTAAAAAATGAGTATCCAGCATTAGCATTCTGGTTTGACTATTTATTGGAGAAAAAGCCGGGAGCCTATTGGATATACCCACAATTTTCAAATCATTTTAGAGTTCAAGTTGGGTTGCTCGATGAGGCGTTTCGTGGATTGCCACAAGAATATGAACGATTACCGATGTTTAGTCAACGAATCGCAAAGAACCCTCATGCTTTTGACTTAACTACAGAGCTTGGTCGGTTATGGGTTCATTTGTTGAGTGTCTATAATGGGGAAGATCGAAGCCCTGATACTCAAGAAATGATCACAGATTTACTACAAAAATATAACATTTTACGAGATGATCTCTTGAACTTTGCTACAAGTGTTAACTTATTAGCTGAGGACAAGGAAGGTCAGCAAAAGATATGGAGCGAAGCGGAAAAAATTCATATGGTGCGAAATGTTACTTTACGTGAAATGCTTACCCTGACAAGAGCCTACCCGAAACAAGGTCATGACGTCTGGTTAGTAGAGAATTCCGGGGTTTGTTCAAGCTTGATGGATCTTGTTCCACAAGCCTCGCTTGTTTGTACACATGGTCAAGTGAAGTTAGCCACCTTATTATTGATTGATCTGTTAGTCGCGGAAGATGTCACGATTCACTATGCAGGTGACTTTGATCCTGAAGGTCTAGGCATGGCGCAACGATTAATTGATCGCCACCCAGGTCACGTGAAACTATGGCGAATGACCCCTGAAGATTATATGGAAACTAGTCCGAATGTTAAACTAACAGAGGATCGGTTAAAAAAAGTAACTGCATTAAAAGATCCAACTTTAGTAGAAGTAGGTAAACAATTGATGATCACGCAAAAGGCAGGGTATCAAGAGGCGCTTGTTGAGAAGATGGTGGAAGATATTATTTGAGCAGGATATTTTGTGCTTGGAGATTATTTTAGCGTCCGCGAAAGCAATTAATTGATAGTATCACTTCCGGAATCCTAATAGGAATAAGCCGGGGGTGATATTTTTTTATAAAGGCTATGTTCAACGTTAATGTTGATAATTGCACGGATTGGGGAAAGTTGAAGACTCGATTCCAGGATGATTGTGTGGAGAAAGGGGACGGCGGGGAAGGAGTCGCTTTCCGTGGGCGTGCGCTGAGCCTCCTCAGGCTTGCGCCGAGGCCACTGAAAAAGTCCAATCTCATCAAGAAACCCCCGTCTTTTTTATTTTTTTAAAAAGACGGGGGTTTCTTGTATAATAGAGGGACTACATAAAAGGTGAGGGATTGGATGATTGAACGTCAGCTATCGATGAATTTAAGTGCGTACACGGGTTTGTATGATGCAGTTATACCGAAAGATCATTTATTGAGAGAAATCAACGACCTTATCGATTTCTCTTTTATCTATGACGAACTGAAGGATAAATACTGTCATGACAATGGTCGGAACGCGATTCATCCCATTCGGATGTTCAAATATCTTCTTCTCAAAACGATTTATACCCTATCGGATGTGGACTTGGTAGAACGGACAAGAGTTGATATGTCCTTCAAATATTTTCTCGAAATGGCTCCTGAAGACGACGTTATTGATCCCAGTTTATTAACTCACTTTCGCCGAAAGCGGTTAGAAAGTGAGACATTTTTAGATCTTTTAATTGAGAAAACCATAAAGATTGCCATCGAAAAAAATATTATCCAATCCTCTTCGATTATTTTGGACGCCACCCACTCGAAAGCGAGGTACAACCAATGGACGCCTCAAGAGATCTTGCGACAACGGTCTAAAAATGTTCGAAAAGTCATCTATTCCATTGACGAATCCGTAAAAGAGGAATTCCCGGAAAAACCGAAGAACGATACGATCGAAGAAGAAATAGAATACACGAAACAACTCGTGGATATCATCGAACAAAAGCCGACCTTACAAGCCTACCCCAAGGTGAAAGAACCATTCAATTTACTCAAAGAGACGGTTGATGATCATCAAGAATTCCTTCCACAGTCGACTGATCCAGATGCCC
>NZ_JBHSZV010000029.1:45639-73956 GCF_042663045.1 Halobacillus seohaensis
AAAATACTTTAAGACTTTGATCGAAAAAAGCGAACAGACCGGAATGACGGTTGATACAGCAATTGGGGACGCAGCTTATTCGGAGAAAAACAATCTGTCTTACGCCAAAAATAAAGAGATCATGTTAGTTTCAAAACTGAATGCCACCGTTACGCATGGAACAAGAACCGAAGAAGCACAATTCGATTTCAATAAAGATGCTGGCATGTACGTCTGCCCAGCTGGACACCTCGCAACTCGAAAACGACAAGACAGTCGGGAAGCAAGCAAGACCAGAAATTCACGCGTCAAATATTTTTTCGATATTGAAAAATGCCAGGTTTGTCCCTTGAGAGAAGGATGTTATCAGGAAGGGGCGAAAAGTAAAACCTATTCTGTTACGATCAAATCCCATGAACACCAAGACCAGGCAGATTTTCAAGAGACGGAGGTATTTAAAGAAAAGGCGAAAGAGCGATATAAAATTGAAGCGAAGAATAGTGAATTAAAACATAGACACGGATATGAGGTCGCCTCATCTTCGGGTCTAGAAGGCATGCACATTCAAGGAGCGATGACGATTTTCACCGCTAATCTGAAACGAATATTGAAACTTACGAAGCCCTAATAGGAGGAAAGGGCACGTTCATTTTTCAAAGGGTCGGTTTTGGAATGATTTTAATCCCAAAACCGACCCTTTTTTCTTTTATTTCTATTATAACTTTCAACGAATGGCAGTTTTTCAGTGGCCTCCTTGCGCCTTGCGGGGTCTCATCTAACCCGCGTATCCCACAGGAGTCTCCCCCTTCCCCACCGCCCCTTGCCGTATATTTCCATCGGAATCGCGCCGTTCTCCCGTCCCTGTTAAAGTATAGGATAGCTGTTATTAAGCCAATTGAAGGCCTAGTAGAGAACAGTGAATATTGCCATGATACAGATATATTGAGCCACTTAAATAATTTGTTAAAAAAGGTGTGATGGACTATTTAGATTTAGTGCACTTATTAGAATTGTGTGGTACCAGTTACCACACAATTACGTTACCTTATAAGGGGTAGGGGTGGCTTTGAAACAACTCGCTTTCCCAAGCCCTCCCCATTCGATGTGTGAGAATCGAATCCCTTTCCCAGAAGGACTATCTTCCACTATCCGTGTTCTATTGCAATGAACCTATTGCTGCCTTTTCTTGAAGTGGTATCGAGACACTTATATGGTAAAGGGGCGGAGGGAAACGGTGAGACTCCTATGGGATGTGCGGGACAGCTTAGACCCCACAGGACGAAGTCCGAGGAGGCTCAGCGCCCGCCCAATGGAAAGCGAGCCGTTTCCCACAGCCCCAAAATTTACACAAACATCTCGAATTCAAGTCTTCAATAATACGGTTTCGTTAGTTTTATTGCACGTTGATTATAGCTATTGTCACTATGTTATTTCTGGTGTGATTTTGTATGCTAATTTATATGGTAAATACCGATAATCGTTGATATAACAAGGAATAACAAGAGACCAAATCATATGCGATTTGGTCTCTTAATTTGTATGTTATTTCATGTTTTGTGCTCGAAAACTGAACCCGTTAGATTTTGGGATAGTGTTTTTCAAAAAGTTTATTATTAATAGAAAAGGACTTTTTCAGTGGCCTCAGCCATTTCCAAGACCCCATTTCTCCAAGCGAAAGCAACGAAACCGATTTTACAGATAAGAGGGGGGATCGGAATAAGATAAGTAACCTTCTAACATAGTATTCATAGATTCTTTTTGCGGTAACTAGTATAAAATATACAAAAAAGTAAAATAATGTATATTAAAAGTTAAAAGTAGGTTATGTCATGAGCGATACAAATAACCCTAGGCGTTGGATATATAGTGTGAACTCTTACTCATCAAATATTTTACATTACCAAAATCCGTGGATATGTGTATGGTGGTCGTTAGCCTTCCCTGGATTTGGTCATTTAACAAATAATAACTTCTTATGGGGAATGGTGCTAATTACTTTCGAGTTTAGTGTTAATAATCTTGGCAATATTAATGGAGCAATATTTTTTTCCATGATAGGTGAAATTGAACAGGCTAAATTAGTATTAGAATATAAGTGGGTTCACCTTTATGTAATGGTGTATATTTTTTCTGCTTGGGACATCTACTGGAGATGTGTTGAGTCTAATAAGGCCTATAAATTAGCATATTCAGAACAGAGTAAAATTAAAAATTTTCAAATGTCACCATTCGAGCTCAATTTATTATCTCGGAAAAAGCCGTGGGTAGCCTTTATTTGGTCGATGTTGTTGCCGGGTTTAGGACATTATTATTTACACCGGATTCCAATTTCTATATTTGCTTTCATTTGGGTATTTATCGTGCTTATTTACTCAAACGTATATGAAGGGGTTTACTATTCAATGACAGATGATATAGAAAAGTCGAAATCTATTATGAACCCTCAGTGGATATTATTTATTCCATCACTGCATTTGTTTGCGATGTATGATTCCTATCGAATAGCCGTTTCCAATAATAAAATTTTCAATATAGAGCAATCAACATTCTTGAAAGAACAATATCAATTAGGCAGCTTAAACAGTATTTATAATACTGAATGAGGAGGTGGTGGAACGGTGCACATTGTTTCAAGTTTCTCTTACACAACAAAATTAGAATTAGTCATATTGAAATTAGAAGGGTCCGGTATTCTAAAAGAACAAATTATTGCTGTTCCCTTAGATCGAAAAAAAGGCAAGGTTGCTTTATTTGACTCGATGCATAGATCTGATGGTGAGAGTATGATGGATTTAGCAAGTGTTTTAAGTTTGGTCTTTATGCTATTAGGAATAATTTATGGCTATCTACTTCCTATAGGACCTATTTTCTTAGCCTTTCTGGGGATGGTCTTTGGATTTTTACTTGGTTTTATAATAAAGCTGCTCTACTTAAAAAAAAGATCCCCTTTAAATCAGGAAGCTCAAGTGGACGTGTTTTTAACGATAAAATGTGGAAGTGATCAACAGCATATAATTGAAAATATTTTATGGGAACATGGCGCCTTAGGAATTGGGGTCAAACAGGAAAAGTAAACGTGGGGTACATATAACTACATTCAATTTATTCAAGAGGAGAATAGGAATGGGGTATAAACCAACTGTTATATTTGATTTTGATGGAGTCATTCATAGTTATACGAGTGGATGGAAAGGGGCTGACCGAATACCTGATAAACCGGTGCACGGTATTCAAGAAGCCATTAATCACATACGTGATCATTATAAAGTTGTGGTTGTTTCTACTAGGTGTTACCAGACTGGAGGAATAGATGCGATTAACGAGTGGTTAAACAAATATGATATTTTTGTTGATGATGTAACAGCAGAGAAGCCGCCTGCTCATGTTCAGATTGATGACCGTGCTATAACATTCACTGGAGATACGGAGGGACTATTGAATACGATCCAAGAATTCCGACCATGGAATCATAGTTGAGGAAAATTTTTATAAGTGTACGTCAGGGGGTTTTTACAGTCATCCCTGGAGGTAGAAAATATATAGAATTAAAGAAATCGAGTACATGAATCGTTTATGTGCTTTTTGTTATGTTTTTAATTAAAGGCTATGTTCAACGTTAAGGTTAATAATTGCACGAATTGGGGAAAGTTGAAGACTCGATTCCGGGATGATTGTGTGGAGAAAGGGGACGGTGGGGAAGGAGTCGCTTTCCGTGGGCGTGCGCTGAGCCTCCTCAGGCTGGCGCCTTGCGGGGTCTCATCTAACCCGCATATCGAGGCCACTGAAAAAGTCCTTTTCTATTAATAATGATTTTTTTTGAAAAACACTATCCCAAAATCACGTTGTTTTTCCTGTGAAAGTGGAGTATTAAGTCCAATTTACCCCTAATTTATAAGCCGAAAGTGGGGATGGAATTTTCAGGGATTTGATTTTCTTAAAATTTACCGACTTTTTCAGTGGCCTCCCCGCATATCCCACAGGAGTCTCCCCCTTCCCCACCGCCCCTTGCCGTATATTTCCATCGGAATCGAGCCGTACTCCCGTCCCTGTTAAAGTATGAGATAGCTGTTATTAAGACAATTGAAGGCCTAGTAGAGAACAGTGAATATTTTCATCATACAGATATATTGAGCCACTTAGATAATTTGTTAAAAAAGGTGTGATGGACTATTTAGATTTAGTGCACCTATTAGAATTGTGTGGTACCAGTTACCACACAATTACGTTACCTTATAGGGGTGGCTTTGAAACAACTCGCTTTCCTGCGGGGAAACTGGCAAGCCTCCTCGGTCGTTGGCACTCCCTGTGGGGTCTCGCCTAGCTCCTTCTCCCGCGGGAGTCTCGTCGTTTCAAAGCCACCCCATTCGACATGGAAATGAACGCCCCCCAGCATGGGAGAATGCGTCTTACCTATGCTATAGAATAAATCTTCACCCCACACGATTCTCGAGGTCACTGCAAAAACTGATAATTTAAGAGAATAAGAACCATATCAATCAAAATATAGCAAAAAAACATGGAACAACCTAGATATAGTGGATGGTCCTCTTGTTTATTTTTTTGAGAAGCCTTTTTTAGTGGCCTCCCCGATTCTTATGCATGAGGCATTCTGCTCACGTAAAGTAGCTTATCCGATGCTTCCGTTCTCCTCACGAAAGCAAGAAGGTCCGGGAAATCGCAAGACTCCTGTGGGATGAACATGATCGGTGAGATCCCGCAAGGCGTAGCCTGAGGAAGCTCACCACATGCCCACGGAAAGCGAGTGATTTCCCGGACCTTCAAACGCCATCCTTTGTAACGGAAGTCACTAGAATGTTTCGAAGCGGAGTTTTCCACAATCCGGGGCTTTAACGAATAAGATAAACAAACTTTTTTTAAAAAAATCAACAACTAGATTTAACACAGCCTATTAATAAAACGCTTACCTATGTATTATATTAACGATTTATGATAAATTAGAACTTTCACACTCAATTGAAAAGCATTAAAGTCTGGGGTATTGATTTGACATCCTTCCCTGAACAATTCAACGAATAACAAAGGATGAATACTATGGAAACGAGTGATCGACAGGATAAATCATATACTCCGCAAGATGCGAAGTTCTGGCGGGTAACATTTGCACTAATGCTCGCTTCCTTATTGGTATTCTCTACATTATATATATTCCAGCCGTTACTACCTGTTTTTGTTGATGAATTTAATGTAACAGCTACCCAATCTAGTTTGCTAATGTCTGCATGTGTTTTGTCGATGGTCATAGGCTTGTTTGTCCTAGGTTTCATGGCTGATCGTTATGGACGTCTGCTTCTCATGCAAGTTTCACTAGGAGTCACAGTTCTGTTACTCTTAACGATGACATTTGCTTCATCTTTTGAGTTGCTGGTTATGTTACGTCTGTTGCAAGGTTTCTTTGTTGCGGGAGTACCTGCAGCAGCTATGGGTTATCTGGGTGAAGAAGTTTCACCGAAACATCTAGGGCTGGCAATGACATTGTTTATATCCAGTAATGCACTCGGAGGCATGGGTGGAAGAATTGTATCAGGTTATTTGACAGATGTGATGGATTGGGAAGCGACGCTACTTTATTTATCAGGCTTTGGAGTGGTGGTAACGACTCTCTTCATTCTTCTATTACCGAAAGAACGTTTTTTTCAAAAACAACATCAACCACTTCGCGAAGATTTACGAGGAATGCTCATTCATTTGAGGGATCGGAAAATGCTTGCTTTGTTTTTAATGGGCCTATTACTACAAATTGTATTTACAGCAGTTTGGACGTATTTGCCCTTTTATTTGCAGGGTGAACCGTACAAATGGTCGCTTAAGTGGATTTCCTTTACATATTTGGCTTACGGACTTGGAGTATTGGCCCCACCACTTGCTGGAAGAATCTCTGATCATTTCGGGCTTATAAAAGTTATGCTCGCAGGTTTATTAGTGTTAATTACTGGAGTGTGGGTGACATTACTTTCTGGAGTATCTTTCATCTTAATAGGTCTTGGATTACTTTGTACGGGTTTTTTCGTTGCTCACTCAATGGCGGCTGCTTTAGTGAGTAAATCAGCTGCTCATCATCGAAGTGGTGCATCAGGATTTTATTTGATTAGTTACTATATTGGCGTGGCTATCGGAAGCACAGCAGTAGGAAAGCTCTGGGAAACTTTCCAATGGAATGGTGTAGTAGCCACGAGTCTTGTCTTTTTACTAGTGGTTGTGTGTTTACCGATGTTTAAAAAATTAGGCTGACTTAAAAAATTAAAATAAAGGACCACCTCTGGCTTATCCATACAGGATCGCTAGAGGTGGTTTTTTATTGTGTGAATTTATACAAAGAAAATGATGTTATATCACCTAACATCATTTTCTTTGCGCGGAAAGTTCATTATCTGAATTAGGATTAAGTGGAAATATATTCAGGAGTTAGTTCCTATGTTGATATCACTAAATGTTAACTTTTATGACACAAGGTGTAGCGTTGAAGATGTGCTTATGATATATTAAATTTAATATTCAAATATTTCGAACAAATAAAAGGTCTTTACTTGAATTTCAATTATGATTTTTTCTTCTGTTGGAGGTTTATTAATGGGCAAGCAAAAACTTGTAGTCATCGGAAATGGTATGGCAGGAATACGCTGTGTGGAAAACATACTCAAAGAAGACTCAGATGCTTTTGATATTACTATATTTGGCAGTGAACCTCATACAAGTTACAGCAGAATTTTGCTTTCTTCTGTATTGCAGGGGGAGACTTCATTTGAGGATATTGTCATCAATTCATATAGCTGGTACGAGCAAAATAATATTGAACTTTTTACTGGAGAGACGGTTGTGGAAATTGATCGTACTCAAAAGCTACTAAAAACAGATCAAACTAGGAAAATATCGTATGACAAATTAATTATAGCTACAGGATCTTCCCCTTTTATTTTGCCGATAGAAGGCGCTGGTAAAGAGGGTGTTATCACTTTTAGAAACATAGAAGACTGCGAAAAAATGATAGAAACTTCTAAGAGTCATAGGAAGGCTGTAGTCATTGGTGGAGGACTACTAGGTTTAGAAGCTGCGAGAGGATTGTTGAATCTAGGGATGGAAGTCAATGTCGTTCATATTTCTGAAAGTATTATGGAACGGCAACTTGATACGGAAGCTTCAAATCTGCTCCAAGAACAATTAGAAGCGCAAGGAATGAATTTTTTATTAGAAAAAGCTTCTGTAGAGATTTTTGGAGAAAAGAGAGTAGAAGGAATCCGATTTAAAGATGGTTCAAAAGTAGATACAGATCTAGTCGTGATGGCTGCTGGAGTGAGACCAAACGTTCAATTGGCACAAAGTAGTGGAATAGAAACGAATCGAGGTATTCTCGTTGACGATGTTCTTCAAACAAGTATTCCTGACATATACGCAGTCGGGGAATGTGCCGAACATGAAGGGACGGTTTATGGACTAGTTCAGCCACTTTACGAGCAAGGCGAAATTTTAGCTCAACATTTATGCAGTAAAGAACCGAGTGGTTATCAGGGTTCGCTGTTATCTACACAATTAAAAATTTCAGGAGTGGACGTCTTTTCGGTAGGTCAGATTACATCGGGTCCAGATATGAAGACGATTCATTATCATAATGAAGTTGAAGCTACTTATAAAAAAGTTATTTTTAAGGGAAATAAAGCAGTTGGTGCGGTTATGTTCGGTGATACGCAAGATGGTCCGAGAATGTTAGATGCGATCGTTAAGAAGAAAGTATTGTCAGACCAAGATAAGGCGTCATTACTTGAGACTTCGGATCCTGGCGATTCTGTAGTAGCTTTTTATCCAATGAACGAACAGATTTGCACATGTAATAGTGTGAATAAAGGGACCATCATTCAAGCGGTTCAGGAAGAAAACTTATCAACGGTTGAAGAGGTAAAGCAATGTACGAAAGCGTCTAGTTCTTGCGGAGGGTGTAAACCAGTAGTTTCTAATTTGTTGGCATATATTCACAGTGATCAATTCAGTGAAGGGGGAGTGGGGGAAACTTCACTTTGCTCATGTACTCGTTTGACTGAAGATGAACTTGTTGAGCAAATACAACTGCAAAACCTTACAAATGTTCAAGAGATCATGATAAAGCTTGAATGGAAGACTGAAAATGGTTGCCCTACATGCCGCCTTGCATTGGATTACTATTTGGGAATGATAAACCCGGGACATGAAGAAAAAGCGGATCATCTTTTTGTGAATGAGAGAAAGAATGCTGCTGTTCAAGGAGATGGTCGATATGCCGTTGTTCCTCAATTATATGGTGGTGCAATCGATGTCGAGCAACTTAGGAACATTATGAATGTAGCGGATAAATATCCTTTGGAGCGTATAGCTATAGCCAGCGATCAAAGAATTCATTTATTAGGCGTCAGCAAAGAGGATTTAACAAATGTATGGAACGAATTGAATATGCCTCTTCGCTCACCTGACGGAAATCGAATTGAAACGATCAAAACGAACATAGGAGGACATATATGCCGATGTGAAAAACAGTCTTCCTTAGAATTAGCTCAAGACATAGAACGCAAGACAGAGTTATTGAGAACACCCTATCGTATTAAAATTGGAATTTCCTCTTGTTTACACAACGGTGCCGGATCGACTTCAAAGGACGTCGGTGCCCTCAAGGTCGACGGTAGGTGGGAAATTTATATTGGAGGAAGCAGCGGAAGAAATGTAAGGGAAGGTCAACTATTGTGTGTTGTTGATAACGATAAACAAGCTGAAAGAATGATGCTTGGATGTATTCAATATTATAGGAAATCTGCTCGCTACCTTGAAAGAACGTGGCAATGGGTAGAACGTCTAGGTCTCGTT
This sequence comes from Halobacillus seohaensis, assembly GCF_042663045.1. Taxonomy (NCBI): domain Bacteria; kingdom Bacillati; phylum Bacillota; class Bacilli; order Caryophanales; family Bacillaceae; genus Halobacillus; species Halobacillus seohaensis. Next base: position 54,463 of record NZ_JBHSZV010000029.1, read on the forward strand.
CATATCAGGGAAGCTTTGTTTGATCAAGAACTCTGCGATCATTTATTAGAAACTTTAGAAGAAGACGTTGTTCAAAAAAGAACGCAGCTAGTTAATATTTGAAAGTCTTCATGAATGGAACCCAATACGAGAATAAAGGATGAGTCGTTTTGACTGAACTAATGCTGAAATATTTTCGTAGCAAGCAACAAGAAGTCCAGTCAGAGAAAGTCTACGAATCGCAATGTCCATTTTGCAGTATGCAATGCAAAATGCAGTTGATTGAACAAAAAGTGGTTTCCAGAACCACTCATAAAACGGTAGGTGTAGATAACCCGACAACACAAGGTCGATTGTGTGTCAAAGGAATGAACGCCCATCAACATTCTTTTCATAGAGATCGCATTACTCAACCTCTAATGAAAAAAGATGGAGAATTTGTACCAATTAGTTGGGATGAAGCTTTAGAGTATATTCGTGTTAACTTTACTGGAATTCAAGAGACTGACGGATTGGATGCTTTATCTGTTTATGGAAGTGCTTCACTTACGAATGAAGAAGCGTATCTACTAGGGAAGTTGGCAAGAGTTGGACTCAAGACAAAGCATATTGATTATAATGGGCGACTTTGTATGGCGTCAGCTGCAACGGGGGCCAATCAAAGTTTTGGAGTAGATAGAGGGTTCACGAATACTTTACATGAAGTGCCAAACACAAAATGCATTATTTTAGCCGGAACAAATATTGCTGAATGTCAGCCAACGATTATGCCTTACTTCGAACAAGCGAAAGAAAACGGAGCTTATATTATTGCAGTTGATCCGAGAGAAACGGCGACAACAGAAATAGCGGATTTACACTTAAAGAATAAACCTGGAACAGATGTTGCTTTGGCAAGTGCACTTTTGAAAATAATTGTTCAGGAAGACTTGATAGATGAAGAATTTTTACAAGAGAGAGTTAACGGTTTTGACGAAGTATCTCGTCAACTATCAACGCTAGATATAGACGATTGTGTAGCTAAGACGGGAATCCCTAAAGATCAGTTGTACCAAGCGGCTCTTACATTTGGACAAGAAGAATCAGGGATGATCTTTACAGCTAGAGGGATTGAACAGCAAATAGACGGAACAGAGGCTGTGCGAGGGTTTATCAATATTCTACTAGCAACAGGTAAAATCGGAAAACCTTATTCCGGTTACGGAGCCATCACGGGTCAGGGGAATGGTCAAGGTGCTAGAGAACATGGTCAAAAAGCAGACCAATTGCCAGGTTATCGGTCGATTGAAAATATCGAAGACCGAAGCTACATTGCTCAAGTTTGGGGAGTAGAGGAGAAGCAACTTCCTCATAAAGGTGTTTCTGCTTATGAAATGTTTGAAGAAGTGGATGAAGGTAACATAACTGGGATGTTGGTGGTGTGTTCAAATCCAATTATCTCTAGTCCTAATGCTAATTTCGTCAAACAATCACTTGAGAAGCTGAAGTGTCTAGTTACTGTAGATATGTTTCTCTCAGAAACAGCTCAGTTAGCTGATTTAGTATTACCGGCTTCTTCTTATTTAGAGGATCAAGGTACTATGACCAATGTAGAAGGCAGAGTAACACTAAGGGAAGCGAACCGTCCATTACCTGGAAAAGTGAAACATGATTGGCAAATTGTCTGTGATATTGCTGAAGTCATGGGGGAGGGAGATAAATTCTCTTACCAATCAGCAGAAGAGATTTTTGAGGAACTTCGGGTAGCTAGTAGAGGTGGCAGAGCGGATTACTTTGGAATAACCTACGATAAAATCAGACAGGAAAAAGGGGTCCTATGGCCATGTCTAGATATAGACCATAAGGGTACAGAACGATTATTTGAAGATGAATTTGCTCATGAGGATGGCAGAGCAAAGATGGCTGTAATCGGGATTTACCCCGAGTTCACTAAAGAAGATATAAGTGAGGAGTTCCCATTGTTTTTAACAACAGGTAGAGTAATGTCTCATTATTTAACGGGGGAACAAACTAGAAAAAGTCCATCTCTTGCTGCGAGAAATATTGAATCTTATATGGAAATTCATCCAGAAACAGGAGAGCAATTCCAATTAAAAGATCAAATGCTCGTTAGAATCACATCGAGGTACGGCAGTATTGTCGTCAGGAGTAAGTGGTCGGAAAAAATCCGGAAAGATACAGTGTTTGTTCCTTTTCACTGGGGAGGAGAACAAAATGTGAACCGTCTTGTTTCTGACGAATTAGATCCATTTTGCCGTATGCCAGGATTTAAGATATCACCTGTTAATGTGAAACCAGCCTTAAATAGAGAGGAAGTTTTAATAGAAAACCAGCGTAATTTGGAGAGTGGCCGTGATGCAGGAAGATTATAAAGGAAATAAACAAATTCTATTTTTATCTACTTTAGCATTTTTTGTGAGTGTAATGGTTTGGTTCAATATGGCTCCTTTCAACTCTACGATAATGGAGCAACTGGGCCTAACTAAAGATGAAATGGGAGTATTGATGCTCGTCAATTTGGCTTTAGCTATTCCAGGTCGCATATTCATGGGACAGTTAGTCGACCGTTTTGGGCCGAAAAATGTATTTTCTGTACTGTTAATTGTTATGAGTATTCCCTGTTTTATCTTTGCTTTAGGGAACTCATACTGGCAGTTGCTTATTTCTAGGCTGCTATTAGGATTTATCGGGGCAAGTTTTGTTGTTGGTATTCGAATGATTTCTGAGTGGTTCCCACAGGAAAAATCAGGACTCGTCCAAGGGGTTTATGCAGGATGGGGAAATTTCGGATCTGCCAGCGCAGCATTTTCTTTACCTGTACTCGCCTTAATCTTTGGTGGGGATAATGGTTGGAGGTTGGCTATCGCTTCAACAGGTGCTATTGCTTTTATCTATGGGTTTGTTTACTACAAATTTGTAGAGGATGCCCCGCCAACGAGGGAGTTCAAACGAACAAAATCAACAAAAGTGATGAAAGCGACAAGTTTTCCAGACCTACTTATTCTTATCGCGACCTCATTTCCTATATACGGTGGTATGGCGGTGTTGGTTTGGTCATTGCAACGAACTGATTTGCTCCCATTAGGATGGGCGTTAGGATTATATATTCTACTAGGAATTTTTTATCTCCATCGCTCTACGAAAATATGGTTAGAAAATCGAGCTTATTTGAAGACAAACATTCCAAACGAAGAAAAATACTCAATGAAGCAGGTAGGTGTTCTAAGCCTTGCGTATTTCTCTACTTTTGGAGGGGAGTTAGCCGTCATTTCAATGTTACCCATGTTCTTTCAGGAAACCTTTACTCTTGGAGCGATAGGGGCAGGAATGATTGCCAGCAGTTTTGCTTTTACTAATTTAGCTGCACGTCCTGCTGGAGGTTGGCTTAGTGATAAGTTTGGACGGAAAAAAATGTTAACAGGCTTACTTTTTGTTCTATCAATCTTGTATTTTAGTATGTCCTTTCTATCTGCACAGTGGCCAATCATCTTAGCTGTTATGTTGACGATGTCTTGTTCAATGGTCGGACAGGCTGCCTCAGGATCAGTATTCTCAATGGTTCCTTTTATTAAGAAGAAAAACACTGGGCAAATTGCTGGAATCGTAGGTGCTTATGGTAACATCGGTTCAGTTTGTTTTTTAGCCGTCTTGAACTTAGTGTATCCAGCAGTTTTCTTTAGCGTTATTGCTTTAGGTGCATTTCTTTGCTTCATTTCTACTTGTCTTATTAAAGATCCTTCACTACAAGAAGAATGGGACAAAGATAAAGAGTCTATTAAGAGGTTACAGAAAAAAGTTCGTTATTCATCAGATGTGAAGCAAAATATTTAATTTTTATTAATAATTTGGAGGGGTTTGTAATGGGGAAACAAAAGTTAGTACTGATTGGTAACGGTATGGCAGGTATTCGAGCTATAGAGGAAATTTTAAAGTTGTCACCTAATCAGTTCGACATCACAGTGTTTGGGAGTGAACCTTATCCAAACTATAATAGAATTGAATTGTCAAAGGTACTTCAAGGAGATACGGAGCTAGCAGACATTACCCTAAATAGTTGGGAATGGTATGAAGAAAATGATATTTTATTATATCCAGGAGAAACAGTTACAGAGATCGATACAAATAATCAGATTGTAATGACTGATAAAGAACGTCAAGTTGATTATGATCGAGTGATTATTGCTACAGGTTCTGTCCCGTTCATGCTTCCATTACCTGGTGCAGATAAAGAAGGAGTAACAGCCTTCCGTGATATTAAAGATTGTGAAGAAATGATCCAATCATCGAACCAATATAAGAAAGCAGTTGTTATTGGCGGTGGATTGTTAGGTTTAGAAGCAGCGAGAGGATTGCTGAATCTTGGGATGGAAGTAGATGTCGTCCATCTTGCCGATTTCTTAATGGAGAGACAATTAGATAAGACAGCAGGGAAGATGCTACAAAAAGAGTTAGAAGATCAAGGCATGAATTTCTTATTAGAAAAACAGTCCTCTGAAATAATTGGTGGAGATCGTGTCGAAGGTTTGCGATTTAACGACGGAGAAGAAGTTGAAGCCGATTTAATTGTCATGGCGGTAGGAATTAAACCAAATATTAGTTTAGCCAAAGAGAGTGAGATTCCAGTAAATCGAGGAATCATCGTGGATGACCATTTAGAAACAGAAGTGACAAATGTATTTGCGGTTGGTGAATGTGCTGAACACCGAGAAACGGTTTATGGATTGGTTGCACCACTCTATCAACAAGGACAAGAGATGGCTAAGCGGATTTGCGGAGTGGAAAGTGAAGGATACCAAGGTTCTGTGCTATCGACTCAGTTGAAGGTTTCGGGGGTAGATGTATTTTCTACAGGTAAAATCAATGAAGATGAAGAGACGAAGTCAGTCAAAATATTTGATGATTGGCGCGGAGTTTACCAAAAAGTGCTTGTAGATGAAGGTAAAATTACCGGTGCTGTTCTATTTGGGGACACGAAAGATGGCAATCGATTATTGAGCCTGATCAATCAAGGGGCCAACATTGAGGAGTATACAGATAACGATCGTTCAGAGGAAACGGGGTTAGCCCTCATTGACTCTATGCCTGATGAAGAAATTATTTGTGGGTGTAATGGTGTAACAAAAGGTACGATTGTTGATGCAATCAACAATCAGGATCTAACGACAGTAGAACAAGTGAAAGGATGTACAAATGCATCAAGGTCGTGCGGAGGATGCAAACCGCTCGTATCTGATTTACTGGAATATACACTCGGTGATGAATATGACCAGAATCAAAAAGAGTCAATTTGTGGTTGTACGACATTATCTAGAGATGAAGTCATAGAAGAAATTAAAGAAAAAGGGTTAACCCATATAAGAGAAGTAATGAATGTTCTCGGTTGGACTACTGATGGTGGTTGTTCTAAGTGTAAGCCAGCTTTGAATTATTATCTTGGAATGCTCAATCCTTCAGAGTATAAAGATGAAAAAGAATCACGTTATGTGAATGAAAGATTGCATGCAAACATCCAGAATGATGGTACGTATTCCGTAGTTCCTCGTATGTACGGAGGCGTAACCAACCCGGACGACTTGCGGAAAATAGCTGATGTAGCCGATAAGTATGAAGTACGAATGATAAAAGTAACAGGAGGACAGCGACTCGACCTGTTAGGTGTCAATAAAGAAGACTTGCCAAGTATTTGGTCAGAACTGGATATGCCTTCAGGTTCGGCGTATGCAAAAGGCTTACGTACAGTTAAAACATGTGTGGGAGCGGACTTTTGCAGATTCGGGACTTCAGATTCCATTGGTTTAGGCGTTCAAATGGAGAAGAAATTCGAAGGGCTGAATACCCCTCATAAGGTGAAGATGAGTGTATCCGCTTGTCCAAGAAATTGTGCTGAGGGATCCATTAAAGACGTAGGAATCGTTGGACTGGATGGAGAATTTGAAATTTATGTTGGCGGTAATGGTGGAACGCACATGAGACAAGCGGATCTTCTTGCTAAGGTAAAAACAGAAGAAGAAGTATTAGAGACAACCGCCGCTTTCTTGCAGTACTACCGTGAAAGTGCGAGCTATTTAGACAGAACATCCGCTTGGGTTGAGAAAGTCGGAATTGAACATGTCCAGAGCGTTCTTTCTAATAAGAAGACATTCATCGAGTTGAATCAGAGAATGGACGAAGCATTGGCTGTTGTGCAAGGTCAGGATCCTTGGAAAGAAGCTATAGAAGATGAAACGTTATTGAGAGATCTATATAAAAATGTAAAAGTACCTGCAGGTTCAAACTAAATTTATCAAGGGGGAATTGTAAAATGGAACAAAAAGTCCTAAATGAAGTCTTTGTAGCAAAGGTCAATGATCTTCCGGAGAAATTAGGGAGAACAGTGCATGTTGGTGAGTTAGAACTGGCTATTTTCAAATTGGAAAGTGGTGAAATACGAGTGATTGAAAATCGGTGTCCTCATAAAGGCGGGGTACTCGCTGAGGGCATGGTTAGTGGAGAACACGTATTTTGCCCAATGCATGATTGGAAAATCAGCGTCGTTGATGGAAAAGTACAAGAACCAGACGTCGGTTGTGTACAAACGTTTGAAGTAAATGTGAAAGACGATAACGTATACGTTTTTGTACCAGAAAAATAATGCCTTTAGGAGGGCGCTTATGTCAGAGGTTTATTTAGTTGGAGCGGGTCCAGGAGATCCTGATTTAATCACCGTCAAGGCACTGAAGTGTATTCAAAAAGCTGATGTCATTCTATATGATCGCTTAGTTAATGAACAATTACTAGAAGAAGCAAAGCCAGGTGTAGACTTGGTGTTCTGCGGTAAGCATCCTAAGTTCCACATTTTAAAACAAGAGACCATTAATCACTTATTGGTGAAATATGCGAAACAAGGTAAAGTCGTTACTCGTTTGAAGGGCGGAGACCCCTATGTATTTGGAAGAGGAGCTGAAGAAGCGGAAGCATTAGCTAAACATGGTATTTCATGTGAAGTGGTCCCAGGAATTACTTCTGGGATTGCTGCTCCAGCTTATGCTGATATTCCAGTCACTCATAGAGAAATGGGAAGCTCCTTTGCTGTAATCGCAGGACACCGTTGTAAAGATAACCATAAGGAAATTGATTGGAAGAGTCTTTCAGAAAACATTGATACATTGGCTATATATATGGGGATCAGCAACCTCCCATATATATGCGAACAATTGCTAAAGAATAAGAAGAACTCTGACACTCCAGTAGCGATTATTCAACAGGGAACAACGGAACATCAACGCGTTGTCACTGGTACACTGACGAACATTGTTGAGGTAGTTGAAAATTCAGGGATACGTAACCCTGCGATGATTGTGGTTGGGGAAGTGGTGCGATTCCGTGATCGTTTGCACCAATTGAAAATGATGAATCAAGAGATGACTGAACAGACTGCGATTGAAGCATGAATTCCTGGTAAAGGGGAGTAATTGTATATGCAAGTGTGACCGCTTGAAAGAGTTGACACAGTTTTTGCTTATTAAAATACAACACTTTTTTCCAGTTAAGGCTGCCCTTATATTTGTAACAATATCCGATGCTCACGAAAAGGGTATACATACTAATAGTTATGCACATTGACGAAGTTGTGCTTGTTGCGCTAACTTAGCAGGATTGTTGAAGACTCGATTCCGAGATGATTGTGTGGAGAAAGGGGCGGTGGGGAAGGAGTCGCTTTCCGTGGGCGTGCGCTGAGCCTCCTCAGGCTAACGCCTTCCGGGGTCTCATCTAACCCGCGTATCCCACAGGAGTCTCCCCCTTCCCCACCGCCCCTTGCCTTATGTTTCTATCGAAATCGTGCCGTTCTACCGTCCCTGTTAAAGCATGAGATATCTGATATAACGCCAATTGAAGCCTGATACAGATCAGGGGATAGGGCCATCACAGATTGAGCCATTAGATAAGTTAAAAATCGGGTGTGATAGCGTGTTTATAGGAAGGATAGGAGATTACCTGTTGTGTATGCCTACCCCATCCCCCATGCTCCGATGAAAAGCAACGGAACCACGATTCTTTTATTGAATAATCCGAAGCTTTAAGCGATAGGCAAGAAGGCACCTTCCAGCGCAATTCTCACTCGTAAGGAATGCTTTTCACTTGAATCACCACATCTGATGCTTCCGTTCTCCTCACGAAAGCAAGAAGGTCCGGGAAATTATGAGACTCCTGTGGGATGAACATGATCGGTGAGATCCCGCAAGGCGTAGCCTGAGGAAGCTCACCTCATGTCCACGGAAAGCGAGTGATTTCCCGGACCTTCTAACGCCAGCCTTGGTAACGGAAACCACCGTATAAATCAGGACAATGATTAACAAATGTTTTGTTATTAGAGGCTGCAATTCACTATGAAATGGGGACCATACCTACTATTTACAGGAATCTTAATGGAAGGTATGGAAAAATTCGTAGGTGATCTTCAACTAAGTGATGATCAAGAGTTTGTCATTTGTGATTATTTAAGAGGTCACCCTAATCTAGTCCACCTGTTAAAGGAACGAGTGGAGGAGGCTGTGAAAACTGAACGCTTTTTGGTTTCCAATGAAACTGTGCAATGATCGGAAGAACTGTATCGTTATATACAAGAGGACAAACAGTACACCGATAACTTTTAGGTGCTGTTTGTCCTCTTGTATGGTGTTAAGAAACGGAACAAAAATCGGCAGTCAAAAAAATTTTCTGATTTTTAAAACCGACTAAAACACTAGGGATAGAAGGGTTTTGGTCGGTTTTTAATCAAAAACACCTTGAAAACGGCTTTGACAGCATCAAATCCATGATGTATATTTCCAATTAATCACATAAAAATTTTCTTATCTAGAGAGGTGGAGGGACTGGCCCTTGGAAGCTTCGGCATCAGACTTTGTTTTGAAGTACTGTGCTAATTCCAGCAGGCACTATTGCTTGAGAGATAAGAAGAGGATTCGATTTCTCATCCTCTTCTTATCATTTATATAGGAAGAGGATTTTTTAATTAAAACTGACTTAAATAACTAGAGGTAGAACGGCTATATCGCATTGTGCTTCTTTTTTGACTATAAGAGGGGGATATATATGAGTAATCAAGTCATCACATACGATTCATTTTCCGAGGACCCTTTTAATGGGGGTTATGCAAACGAAAAGAAAAAAGGGGCTCTAGAAGTATTGGAGTGGGGTTACCAGACTTATGATGACATCGTGTATGCTTGCAGTTTTGGAGCAGAAGGTATCGTACTTCTCGATTTGATCTCACAAGTAAAAAAAGATGCACACATCGTGTTTCTCGATACCGATGTTCATTTTCAAGAGACTTATGACCTTATTGATCAAATAAAAAGTCGTTTTCCTGAGCTGCAAATTACGATGAAAAAGGCAGATCTAACCTTAGAAGAACAGGCACAGAAGCATGGAGAAAAACTATGGAATACGAATCCGAACCAGTGTTGCTTTATTAGAAAAATCAAACCATTAGAAGATGCTCTAGAGGGAGCAACCGCTTGGGTATCCGGGTTAAGAAGGGAACAATCTCCGAGTAGAAGTAAAACAGACTTTATAAATAAAGATGACCGTTTTCGTTCCATTAAAATTTGCCCATTAATCCATTGGACGTGGGAGGATGTATGGAATCATATAAAAGAAAATAACCTTCCCTATAATGATCTTCATGATCAGGGCTATGCAAGCATCGGATGCATGCCATGCACTTCTCCATCTGACAACCCCAATGATCGTTCGGGTAGATGGCAAGGGTTTGAGAAGACAGAATGCGGGCTTCACGGTCCGTCCACTAAGGATTCCCTTTCATGACACTTATCATTTTATGTTTAGTAGCTGCTCATTTCTTTGCCTTTAATGTGGGAGCTAGTGGATCAGCTGCTACTATGGGGATTGTATATGGGGCTCGAGTTATTAAAAAGAAACGAATAGCTCTACTACTTAGTGGTGTGGGAGGATTGCTTGGGGCTTTGTGGGGAGGAGAAGTTGTTGATACCATCGGGAAAGGGTTAATTTCTTCAGACAAACTAACCATTCAAGCTGCAGCCATCATTCTATTTGTATCAGCTATTACGTTATGTTTCACAAACATCATAGGCATCCCTCTTTCCACAAGTGAGGTTACGATAGGAGCGATCGTTGGTGTAGGTATTTCCTTGCAGCAGCTTTATTTAAGGAATTTATTAGAAATTATCGCCTTCTGGGTGATAATTCCGGTGGCAGCTTTTTTCATCACGTTTATATCTGGAATGTTATTGAAACGTCTTAAGGATAAATTCCCCGCTTTTTTACCATCGAATAAACTAACGAAACTGTTATCGATTCTACTCATCATCACAGGCTTGTTAGAAGCATTTGCTGCAGGTATGAATAACGTAGCAAACGCCATTGGCCCACTCGTCGGTGCTGATGTTTTAAATAAAAATATTGGACTGCTGACTGGAGGTATTTTCATTGCCCTCGGAAGTCTGCTCTTAGGTGGTAAAGTCCTTGAGACGAATGGAAAGAAGATTTCTTACTTGTCACTTTCTGATGGTATCGTCATCTCGGGTACATCTGGCCTTCTAGTCTTAGGAGCCTCGATATTCGGAATCCCCCTTCCAATGACTCAAGTGACGACTTCAGCTATTGTTGGAGTAGGGGCAACGAAAGACTGGAAGGGTATTTGGAAAAACAAAGTCATTCATCAGATTGCAAAAGTATGGATATCATCACCCATGATCTCACTCGTGATCGCTTTCTGTCTTACAGAGATTTTCCTTCAATCAAACTTTTATACTGTCGTCATTATAACGAGTGGAATCCTTGCTACTCTCATACTCACTAATTTTGGCAAGGGAACTTTCGAAAAAAGACAAAAAACTCAGCGTTCTTTAGAGGAAGAGTTTTAATATTTATTTAACCAATCTAGCATCTCTTTTTGTTTCTCTGTATCCATAAAGTCTTCTATAACCAATTGTTTTAAAAGAGTCTTCTTTTTCTCGTGAGAAAGAGAAGACTCTTTTAAAAGTGTACGGGCTTCGAATAGAAAATCCAAATAAGCTTCATAAGAATCATCATATTGTTCTTCTAATTGTTTTTTTATTTTTGACGCAAGGGTGGGACTTGCTCCACCTGTTGACACACTGATCGATAACCTCCCTCGTTTAAAGTAGGAAGGAAAATGAACATCTCCATCGGATGCGCGCTCTACAGCATTAATCCATGCATGAGCTGGGGCGTGTTGAACAACAGATTGATTAATTTCTGAATCATTAGTGGCGACAATAATTAACGCCGCGTCTTTAAGGTCGCCTGGTACGAATTTTTTCTCGGACCATTGAAGCAGACCTTGCTTAAAAAAAGAGTAGAGCGTTGAGCGAATCTCGGGGCTAATCACATGAATGGAAGCCTCACCCTCTAATAGAGTGCGAATTCTTCGTTCAGCGAGTGTTCCTCCACCAATCACTACAGTTTTTTTATTTTTTAAATCAATCATTAAAGGTATGGAAGTCATAATTTTTGCGCTCCCTTCGAATGACACTATTGTGAATTAGTCGATCGGCTACGTCAAGATGGTTCTGTCTTTGGTTTAATTTCGACAATAATAGTTTTTAAAAAAGTAGTGGCGGATTCCCTATGTAACAAGGGGATCCGCCACTACTTATGCTTTATTGAAGTATATAAATGGTTTATCATTTATAATTACTATAAAGGTTAGTAGAAAGGAGGGCTCCTTCATGGAAACCGAGAAACGTTTAATGAGTTTAATACACTCCGTCCGAGTATTAAATTCGACACGCGATTTATCAGACGTTTTACACCAATTAATTAAAGAAGTGCTTAAGGTGATCTCAGGGTCGAACGCCAGCGTTTTATTTTTGTATGATAAAAGAACGGATGAACTTTATGCGAAAAGTGCCATTGGTTTTGATATGAAATATTTAAAAGATGTCCGAATGAAACCAGGACAAGGAATGAGTGGCAAGACCTTCTCTTCTAGGAGGGGGAGGGTTTTTACTTCCTCTAAAGATACCTACAGCGGAATGTCTAATCTTACTTCTGAAGCAAAAGAGATTTATGCGAAATCTCTAGGTAGTATGGAGTATCCGATGAGTGCGATTTGTGTACCTTTAATGTCTAATGGGGAGTCTATTGGTGTGTTGACCGTAGATATTTATGAGGAAAACATACAATTCGATGAAAAGGACTTAGAGTTACTAGAAACGTTTGCGACGCAGGCTACCATTGCCATTGAGAATGCGACTTTATTTTCTCAAAATGAACGGACGAAGAGGATCCATGAAGAGCTCTCCAGGGTTTCTCTTTCAAAAGGGGGACTTGAAGATATCACCAAATCCTTAGCTGCGTTAATCGAAAAGCCTATTATTGTATTTAATGAGTTTATGGAACCGTTAGCCTTATCCGATGAAGGAGCAAAGGATTTCTCCGCAGAGCTCGGCCAAAAGTATATAGACATGCTCTATCAAGTAATCAACGAGGAGAATGTTTCCTATCATAATCTAGAATTGATTAATCAAGAACATTTTGTATACTTTTTCCCGATTAAAACAGAGAAGTTTACAATGGGGCTTCTTACCATTGTTGTTGAAGATCAATTGGAATTAGACCCATTAGATCGATTTGCTATCGAACAAGCTTTGACGATTTTTGCAATGGAAATTGATCGGCAAGAGCGATTATTAGCTGATGATTTTAGCTACTCTGGAACAATCTTGGAACAACTAATTCAAGCTCCATACGATGATTTGTCTTCAGATCACTTGGCTAAGATTAACTTTCCAGAACATGACTATCATCATTATGTTATCGTCCAATTGTACATTCAGAATCCATTACTTTCTTTTCAAAAGATCAATGAGAAGAAAGCACAACTAATGCGTGTGTTGTATCGAGAACTATCGAAGCTTCCGTATAAAACACTTGTTTATGATAAAAATATGGAATTGACGTTCATGTTTACGGTGAGAGCTAGCCAAAGCGAAGAACGAGTTTTTGCTCATTTAAAACAATTATATAAAAAGATAATCGAACTTTCTAAATCTAATTTTCAGTTATCTAATTTAGTAGGCTTAGGCCAAGTTGTGAATCGGTTGAAGGATGTTCATATATCTTATAGAGACGCGAAAAGGTCGGTTCAATATTTGCAATCCACCTATAATGAAGAGAGTCTAATCACCTATCGTCAATTAGGCCCCAATCGTCTCTTTTTAAAAATGGATCGAAAGGAATTACAAGAATATGTTGATGAAACAATTGGAGAAATTATCTCATATGACAAACAACATGATACAGAATTAAAAAGGACTTTAGAGGTATACTTGGAATTAAATCAAAATATGTCAGAGAGTTCCAAGAATTTATTTGTTCATGTGAATACGATTAAATATAGATTAAGAGCGATCAATGATTTATTAAATATTGATAGGTTGAGTGGAGAGAAGGCATTTGAGTTACAATTGGCTCTTCATATTTTAAATTACCTTACTATGAAAAAGTACTAGTTGTATGTAACCGACAAAATTCTACATAGAGATTTGTCGGTTACATGCATTTTTTATTCTTTGGAATTGTCTTATAATTTTGAATATTAACCAATAAGAAAAGGATGTGCAAAATGCAACCTATTTATATCGTCTTAATATTAATTACTATTATTGCATTAGGTGAAGTGCTTTCGCTTTCTTCGAGAGCAAAAATTCCAACATTGCTAGTCGTTATAGCTGTTACTTTCACATTGTTGCAAACAGGTATTATGCCTGAATCATTCATTGAAGCCTCAACATTTGTGGCAGCTGGGAGCGTGTTAGTTCCTGTATTAATTGTCCATCTCGGAACGATGATTCCGCTATCTGTCATTAAAAAACAATACAAGGCAGTTATCATTACATTAATCGGTTTGGTCTTATCGGTAGGGTTGATTCTTTCAATCATTACGTTAATTTTCGGTTACAGTACGGCTGTCGCTGGGGCAGGACCATTAACTGGTGGGATTATTGCTTATATTGTTACTTCGGAGGGTTTAACAGCAGCGGGATTTACGACATTAGCAGCTATCCCTGTCGTCGTATTTGCCCTTCAAAACTTAGTGGGCATGCCTCTTACATCTATATTGTTAAGTAAATACGCAATGAGCATTAGAGATGATTTGTCGAATGGAGAACAGGAAACTCGGGATTCTACGGGTGGTGGATTACTAGGAGGAGAAAGTCAGAAAAAACTTTTACTTCCTGAAAAGTTTATGAGCAGCGATTTCTTCATACTTTTCCTATTATTTATAGGCGGTGCGTTTGCTACATGGTTAGGTAATATAACAGGGATTAATTATAGCCTTTGGTCACTTGCTATTGGTGTGATTGGTGCGGCTATTCGCTTCTACCCTGACCGAGCGCTAGATCGTTCGAACAGTTCAGGTTTAGCAATGGTTGCACTCATCATTGTTGTAGTGAACTCCTTGGTGGGTATCACTTTTGATCAGGTAGTTTCTTCATTAATCCCAGTCGTTAGCATCATTGTTATTGGAACGATTGGATTAATCCTCGGTGGAATCATAGGCGCGAAAATTTTCAAATGGAAGCCAACAAAAGCAATTCCTGTTGTGTTAACTGCGATGTATGGATTTCCTGGTGACTATTTAATAGTTGAAGAAGTTAGTCGTAGTGTGGGTCGCACAGAAGAGGAAGAAAAACAAATAATGGATGAGTTAGTTGCTCCGATGTTAATTGGAGGTTTTACTTCCGTAACAGTTGGATCAATTGTTATCGCAAGTGTGTTAATCAGTACAATTTAAAATGAGAAGGAGTAGATTCAAATGGGATACACTCTAATTGAAAATGGGACGTTGATCGATGGACAAGGGGGATCTCCTATCCCGGATGCAACGGTTTTGGTAGAAGGCAGCAAAATCGTAAAAGTTGGACATGTGAAAGATATAGATGTCCCAGAAAACACGAGGGTAATCGATGCTGAAGGGAAATATATTTTGCCTGGCCTCATTGATACACATGTTCACATGACTATGGAACTGAAAAATATTCAAGATACTATTTCGAACCCGTTCTCTTATCGTTTCTTTGAAAGTACTCAATTTCTAAAAAGAACATTAGACGTAGGAATTACCTCTGTAAGAGATGCAGGTTTTACAGATATAGGTGTGAAAAAGGCTGTTGAGGATGGATTAATTGATGGCCCGCGAATGCAAATCAGTATTAATCCACTGACGATTACAGGAGGTCACGGTGACAACTGGACTCGTTCAGGTGTTGATGCAACCCTTCAAACCTATCCAGGAATGCCTAATGGGATTTGTGATGGAGTAGAAGAAGTAAGAAAAACAGTACGAAAAATGTTGAGGTCAGGTGCGGACGTTATTAAAGTTCATGCGACTGGGGGAGTGACCAGCCCGACCGACCATCCTGAATTCACTCAATTTTCTTATGAGGAATTAAGAGTCATGGTAGAAGAAGCCCAATATCGTAATGGTGTGAAGGTCATGGCACACGCTCAAGGTGCGGAAGGTATAAAAAACGCAATACGAGCAGGGATTTATTCGATTGAACATGGCATCTATATCGATGATGAAGTGATTGAATTAATGCTGGAAAATGGAACATTCCTTGTGCCAACGTTACTTGCACCTGTGTCTGTATTAGAGTCAGGTGAGCAAAATGATCGAATGGCTCCATATGCAGTTGAGAAATCCAAAGAGGTCATAGAAGCGCACCAAGCTAGTATCGCCAAAGCCTATCAGGCAGGAGTGAAAATTGCCATGGGAACAGATGCTGGTGTGATGGAACATGGAACAAATCTCCGTGAATTAGGTCTAATGTGTGATATTGGTATGTCCCCTATGGAATCCATCGTTGCTTCAACAAAAACAGCCGCCGAATGTCTTGGATGGGAAGAACAAACAGGGACAGTTGAAGAAGGTAAGTGGGCGGATTTGATATTAACAAATACAAATCCTCTTGAAGATATTCACTCCTTAGAAGATGCGAACCATATCGTTTTTGTAATGAAAGACGGAAAAGTATGTAAAGACTTGTTGAAATAGGATGTGATGGTGTGAGTGAATTAAATTGGGATTTATATACTCAATTATTGAAAGACTATGATATTAGTTTAAGTCGTGAAGGAATCGATGGTAATCGAATGGCAAGAAGGCTGCATGCTATCTCTGAGATCGGTTTAACACCAGATGGTGGAAGCCGACGTTTAGGATTTTCTAAAGAAGAGAAACAAGCAAAGGAACTAGTTAAAGGTTGGATGGTGGAAGCGGGTCTTTCGATTACTGAAGATGGAGCAGGAAATGTTTTTGCAAGATTAGCAGGGAAGAATCCTGAGATACCAGCCATTTCCAGTGGTTCCCACCTGGATAGCGTACCAAATGGAGGCCATTTTGATGGACCTTTAGGCGTCCTTTCCGCCTTGGAAATAGTAGAATCATGGAAGGTGCAAGGATTCCAGCCTCAACAATCGTATGAAGTGGTTATTTTTTCAGATGAAGAAGGGGCAAGATTTAATAGTGGTCTGACTGGAAGTCGAGCGATGGCAGGTGAAATAGATGAAGAGATACAATCGGGGCTAGTTGATCAAAATGGGGATTCATTTGATACTGTCTTAAATGATGTAGGCTTATCATCACAAGGTTTTTTTAATGCTCAACGTAACCTTGAAGAAATAGCACATTATGTTGAAGTGCATATCGAGCAAGGAAAGATCTTAGAACAAGACGATCTTCCTACAGGGATCGTATCAGGGATTGCAGGTCCATCCTGGCTAGAAGTCACATTTGAAGGAAATGCTGGCCATGCAGGCAATACACCGATGCAAGGACGAGTGGATCCCTTAGTGACAGCGGGCAAATTTGTCAGTAACATTCACAATATTCCTAGCCAAGTTAGTTCTACAGCTGTAGCTACTGTTGGAAAACTTAATGTGTATCCAAATGGAGCTAACGTTATCCCAGGTACAGTCAATTTAATCGTAGATATCCGCGATATCTATGAAGAGACGCGGGATAAATTAGTTGATTTAATTATAGACGAAGCTAATAAAGTGGCTGAAGAATTTGGAACTCGATGTAACTATAAACAAGTTTTACGCGTTGCGCCCGTTCCAATTCCTACTGACGTCACGAATATAATGAGTGAGTCATTAAAGCGGAATGGCATTGAACCTCGAATGTTACCAAGTGGAGCAGGTCACGATGCTTTAATTGTCGGTCATCATCTTCCTGTATCGATGCTGTTTGTGCAAAGTAAAGATGGGATTAGTCACACTCCTGAAGAGTGGTCTTCCTTGAATGATTGTGTGCAAACTGTTCATGTTTTAAAAGATTTTATAGAGACGATTATAGAGAAATAGACAAATAGACGACTGGTTGATAATTTATATAGATAGAGCAGTTTCATTTAAGAAGCAGTTCAGTTTTGGAGTACAAAACTGAACTGCTTTTTTATTTTCTTGTTAAACTAAAGCCTCCAGATTATGAAGCAAAGGAACGGAAAGCGAGTGATTTCCCGGACCTTCAAACGCTGAAAGACTCAATTTCGAGATCATGGGGGTTCGTTACCGTATAAGGGATAGGGGTGGCTTTGAAACAACTCGCTTTCCTGCGGGGGAACTGGCAAGCCTCCTCGGTCGTTGACACTCCCTGTGGTGTCTCGCCTAGCTCCTTCTCGAGGCCACTGAAAAAGTCCGGTAAATTTTAAGAAAAGCAAATCCCTAAAAATTCTATCCCCATTTTCAGTTTATAAATTAGGGGTAAATTGGACTTAATCCTCCACTTTGACAGGAAAAAACACTCAGCTTCGAGAGATGTTGTTTCCGTTATGGTTGAAAGCGTTTGGAGGTCCGGGAAATCACTCGCTTTCCATGGGCATGTGGCGAGCTTCCTCGGGCTATCGCCCTGCGGGATCTCACCGATCATGTTCATCCCATAGCCATTCATGTATCGCAAAAAAACAGCTCTACACCACAGTGAATGAAAATGGTTATCGTATGCCTATACTGATTCTACGGCTGGATGAGGAAGGTCGAGACTCCTTGGTGCGTGAGAGCCCTCCCCATAGTCTGACTCCTTCGACCACGGTGTATCACAGACTGTTGCTCCTTTATAGGAAGCACTCATGGTAGATTAACCCTATTCTGGTTGTTGCGCCAGCCTCTACTATTACTTGCCGCAGAAAGGATGTTTTCAATGGATGTAGTCATTGAGAATGCTTGTGGTATGGATGTCCACAAAGATACCATTACTGCTTGTGCCATTACACCGGAAGGAAAGGAGATTAAGACATTTTCAACGAAAACCATCTATCTCATTGAGTTGGTGGACTGGGTTAAGAAACGGAATTGTACCCATGTGGCCATGGAAAGTACAAGTGTCTACTGGAAACCTATTGTTAATCTACTAGAAGCCGAAGACATTGAATTTCTAGTTGTGAACGCTCAACATATTAAAGCTGTTCCTGGCCGTAAAACCGATGTGAAAGATGCTGAATGGATTGCCAAACTTCTTCGACATGGATTGCTTAAAGCGAGTTACATTCCTGATCGAAATCAGCGCGAATTACGTGAACTTGTTCGTTATCGTCGGAGTATTATTGAAGAACGTGCCAGACAACACAATCGAATGCAGAAAGTGTTAGAAGGAGCTAATATCAAGCTTGGGTCTGTTGTTTCTGACGTTTTGGGAGTTTCTGCTCGTGATATGCTTCGTTCCATAGCTGAAGGAAATGATGACCTTGAAGAGTTATCAAACTTAGCGAGAGGCGTTATGAAAAAGAAAAAAGAGGAATTGAAACTCGCGCTTCAAGGATGTATTAAAGACCACCAATGATTCATGATAAAGACCATCCTGGATCATATTGATTTACTTACGGATCAAATTGATAAATTAGACAAAGAGATATCAAAAAGAATGGAAGAATCTCAAGAGGATATCGAACGTTTAGATTCCATTCCTGGCATTGGGAGAAAAGTGGCGGAACAAATGATTGCCGAACTTGGCACAAATATTAAGGAGCAATTTCCTACGGCACCTCAAATGTGTTCTTGGGCAGGGTTAGTCCCCGGAAATAATCAAAGTGCCGGGAAACGGAAGTCTTCAAAAACGTTGAATGGAAACAAATACCTTAAATCATCACTGGTTGAGGCAGCTCATTCTGTTCGAGGATCCAAAAACTACCTTGGCGCTCTTTACCGGCGAACGGCTTCACGTAAAGGTGGAGTCTCGCGATTTCCCGGCCCTCCTTGCCATTGTGAGGCATACGGAAACCTCAGTAATGGGTTCTTCAAATTGTAGGCTATTCATAGATGGGAGTTTGCAACTGGCACACTTGTTCCATATGGTGTAGCGAACACGAAGACGACTTATGGCAGTAGGGCCGTTCATTAAAAGCAAAGGATGGGTGGCTAGGAAACGGGGAGATTCCCAAGCCTCCCCATTCGATGTATGAGAAACGAATCCCTTTCCCAGAAGGACTATCTTCCACTATCCGTGTTCTATTGCAATGAACC